>DATIAI010000529.1:0-9086 GCA_035458065.1 Algoriphagus sp.
TGGTGCTCCCGTGAAAGTTCAGATGCAGCACTGAAATCGATAAGTCTGATTTCGGAGGTTTGAGGATTCACCAGAATGTTTCGAGGAACGATATCCTTGTGTATGATCTCTTTCTCATGGATTTTGCCCAGGGATTTGACCAATGCGATAGCAATCGAAAAGAATTGGTCCAAGGGTAAAACCTGCTTCGGGAATGCCAAAACATGCTGATCCAGAGAGATCCCAAACTGCTCCATTTCGATGGCCAGTTTGCCATTTCCAAAATGGACCAAAGCATTGACTTTAATTATTCCTTCGCCCTGAATCTTGCTGATAATCTGATATTCCCTTCGAAGGCTGGCCAAATGCTCTTTTTTGGGATATTGATCCAAAAGAGTTTTTAAAATTACACTCGCACCGTCTTTTTCCCTGCGGGCAAGGAAAATGATGTGAGGGGCAGATTCAATGATAATTTGCTCCACGACATAACCCGGAATGTTTTCATTGAGGTGTATATCGTAGAGGGTTTTCACAAATTATATATTGAAAAATTGAGCAATGGTCTTGTGATATTCTTCCTGTGCTTCATCCTTCAAAGGGTTGCCGTGTCCGCACAGAGCATGTTTAAATGGGATTTTCTTGAGCCTTTCAAAATCTTCAGGTTTAGGCTGACTTTCATGGAGCCACGCGAGTCCAAGTCCGGCTTTTTTGAAGAAGTTCATTTTCTCCATGGTAGGCACCGTGTTTTCATCGAAGAATTGATCCGGAGAAATCCAATTTTGTAAAGAATCACAGGCGATCATGATTCCGTCTTCACGGTCGAGTCTCAGGATTCCCTCAGGTCGGAGGACAGTTTTGAACTCGAAGAAAGTGCAATCTCTGAAAGGCATTTCCCCACCTTCTTTGAGCTCTTGATCCACATGCAATCCTTCCTGAATTCTCATTCCGGGCATTGCCCAAAACTTAGCTTTATACCTGTCAATATAAAACGGATCGTCAATACCGTGCATGTCTCCAATCCGTACCACATTGACTACTTTTCCAAGCCGATCCAGCTCAGCCAAAGCCTCATCTTTCAGCCGGACAGAATTGATGATGGTCAGGTTTCCGTCTTCCCGCACGATAGTCATGTTGCGGCTGAATTGCCACATCGACCCGAAAAACTCATTTTTCATGGTTCCAGTTACGAAAAAGACATCCTTGAAAACCTCTTGGATTGGCCCATGAGGCATAGCCTCTTGATATTGTTTCATATTGTTGTTTGGCTAAAATTCTATATGTCGATTTCCTTTCAATATCTGTATTTTTTTCAAGCTAAATAGTATCGAAAACATACCTTCCTGCATACCTGAATTCTTTTGAATATTCATTTAGATAGGCATTCAGATATTTTCTTCCAGGCTCGGAAATTTTCCCGTTTTTGACATCCTCTAGGTTCTCATTTCCTGTACTGGTATCATGTCTTTTCAAGTGAAAAAGTGTCATGTCTTTTCCGCCAAACAACTTTGCTATAACCTCTAGCTTTCCTCGCGCTCCACTCATGTCGAAAACTGCCCCGGAAAGTGCAGTAAGGTGGGGGCTCGATGCAAGAGTTTTGGAGTTATAAGTTGGGAATTTCCCATTGGGAGCTAGAAATTCAGGATAGTCAATTTCGGGTAGTAATGCTTGTTTTTCAAGTTTTTCGATGTACTTATCACTGAGTCCTGCAGCTTTTGCCCCATTGAGAATGATGTTTAAATACCTTCGGGTTGGCAGACAGGAATCATCCAAAAAATCCGGCAATCCGATGTATGCCCAAGCATTCACCAGTCCATTTTCGGTTTCCAAAGTAACCTCTCTCCGACCGTACGCTATTCCAAAAGATTCCATCGCATCCATAGATGCCAAGTGTTCATCCTGGCAGTAATGAACCATTCCTTCCACAAAATCACTTGCGGTACCTGGTTCAATATTTCCCATTCCACCCTCATGTCGAAACCAATGCTGGACATTGAACTGCAGCTTCCAGCCTTTGAGGATTGCTTTTTGGGAAGAAATAGGATCCACTCCCTTTGCACGGAGAGAAATCAAGTTGATATTGGATCCATAGCCGAAATAATAAAACATATCGCCTGGTTTTATCCTTTTATAAGTCCTTCACAAGGAGAGTAAAACTTACCCTCAAATCGTTTTATTTTCGTCAAAGGAGTGGTTTTCAAAGTGACAGAATTGCGTTTCCCTTTTTCAGAATCGGAAGTGATTTTTTAAAAATGGACTCCACTTGCCATCCTAGTTTGATGGAATTGAACTGTAGGATTTCGGAAATCAATAGGACTTCATTAAAGTGTTTGAAATTGGTTTGTTTGGTGAAATAATATAGGACTTTTTCCAGAATCTTTTACTTAATTTAAGGTGAGATGATTGTCCTTTTTTTTATGTGAACTGATAAAAAATAGGAATGAAGTACAAAGCAACACCCAAGCTTTCATAGGATTTTGCAAATGGCTTCAAATTCATGAGTTCTTTTCAGGTATCTGCCCCTGTGTGGATATTCAATATGATTACCCCGATTGATTTCTGATTTGCTTACCGGTTTTTGACCGGATTTCTTTTCTCATTTTTCCTCCTAAAACATCGTATCTCATGAGCACTTTCCTCATCAGCAGAAGTAATTCAACCAGTACTTATCAAATCTGGAATTTTAACCCAGAACAGAAAGAAGAGTTCAGCCCGGTGCCCATTGCTGCGAATGCGGCTTTTGACCCCGGTTTTCAGTTGGCTCCGATCGGAGGCTATTTGTTGGCTTGGGGGCCAAGCCAAGCGGGAGACAAAGGAAGTTTCTTTCCTTATAGGCTTTTTGAATTTGATCCGAATTCTCAGGATCCCTTAGCCGGTAAACCGATCCAGCAGGGCAATTGGCCGATCACCAAATTTTGGGGGTATAGAGGGCATTACTCCGATAATCCCAATGAGCAGAAATCCCTTCCTCTGATTTCTATGGGCAATTTCATGTTGTTTTTCATTGCAGGAGAGGGAAGAGGGACCTACATGCTCTATAATTTTGATCCCAATTTTATCAACCCTTTAACCTCAGATCCTTTGCCGGCAACCTACACTCCTCAGGGTGGATTTCCTTCCATTGAGGCAGGGCATGAACTGATCTGTGTGGGAAATTATGTATTGGACAGATATGGTGACGGGAATGATGTGAAGATCTGGAGCTTTGACCCTCAAAACACGGTACCGCTTTCGATACCCGAAGTCTGGACAGGTAATTGGGAGGGGATTGACTCACGTCACCAAATTGTGCCGGTTGGAGATAAGATTCTCACTTGGATTCCGGGAAAACCCACATACAGCCTTTGGGAATTTGAGCCTGGTGCGGAGGTTCCGTTCAAGAAAATCGTAAGCAGAGGAACATTACCGGAAGAGATTGTAAGCAGTTCAACCCTGATGGCTGTGTTGACAAATGATCAAAATATTTCGGCTGGCGATCCACAACCGGGGACGATCGAGTTTATGAGATCAAAAATAAAGCATGTCGTCTACTACACGCTGGAAAGCAGGTCTTTTGACAATGTATGCGGTTGGCTTTATGAAAAAAGCCAAGCAGACATCAATTTCATTGGGTCTACGAAGCCATTTGAAGGAGCAAGTACCAAAAACTTCAATAAGGATGGAGGCAAAAAAGTATTCCAATCGAAGTTTCAAAACGGGGCTCTGAGCAATGATTGGGATCTATCGGACCAAAAGCAGGACCCATTCCATGATAATTCGGATGGACTTCAGCAGATGTTTTTCAACAGGTATCCCGGCTATCCCGGACAGGCAATTCCGGATATGGGTGGGTTTGTAAGGAATAATTCAAGCGAAGATGTGATGCTGACTTTGACACCGCAACAGCTTCCGGTGATGAATGGATTGGCTGAAAACTTTGCCATTAGCGATGAGTGGTTTTGTTCTATCCCCGGCGGGACGGATATCAATCGAGCTTTTGCAGTCAGCGGCTCCGGCATGAATCGGCTGGATACTTGGGAAGGAGGGAGCATCTATGAGAATTGGCCACAATATCCCCACCGGCAGTCACTTTGGAAAGTTTTGTGGAACAACGGAATTAAAGATTGGGCAATTTACAATTCGATCGTCTGGTCGGGTCATCCTTTTACCTATCACCTTTATCTCGAAGGGCAGGTTCCGAGCATCGACCAAAACGCCATGAAGTTCATCGGGGGAGTTGAAAGTTTTAAGATTCAGGCAAAATATGGTACCCTTCCATCCTTTAGTTTTTTGGAACCAGTCTGGATCGCTCCTTCAGGAACTTCCTCCTATCACCCTGGGGCAAGTATGGTTCCGGGAGAGATTACCCTGAATGAGATTTACGAAGCCATCAAGACCGGACCAAACTGGGAAGACACACTGCTCGTCATTACCTTTTCAAAAAATGGCGGAATCTACGATCATGTGGCGCCACGTTATGCAGCCAAGCCTTGGCCAAATGATTGGGTGGACGGATTTGAATTTGATTTGTTGGGGCCAAGGGTCCCTACAATTATGGTCTCGCCTTGGATCAAGAAAAATACCGTTTTTAGGTCGGGAGGGCCGATTCCGTTTGATTCCACTTCCTTTGCAGCGACCTTGCTGAATTGGTATGGAATTCCAAAATCCCGATGGGGAATGGGGGATCGAATGGATCAAGCCCCCACATTTGAAAGTGTATTCCAGGCTACGGAAGCACGAACCGATAAACCGGTTTTTGATTTGCCTTATGACAAAGGTTTTCCTAAAAAAGGATAGAAGCTAAAGTAAAAAAGAAATGCCCCCATCAAGTTTGTTACTTTTTGGGGGCATTTTGATTATGTATTGGTGGTTTTGGGTTTCTGGTATTTTATCCTAAAAATGAAGTGAAGAAGGTTTTCAAAGCAACTGCTCTCTAAGCATCAATTTCGCTTTGATCAAGTGGTTTTTTACGGTGTTTTTGGAGATCATTAACTTTTCTGCGATTTCTTGGTAGGAAAGATTTTGGAAGTAGGAGAGTTCAATCACTTTTTTTCGCTGTACCGACAATCCTTCCAAAGCAAATTCCAGGTTGGTAAAAATCTCCTCCTCATCTGCAGCACTCATTGAATATTGGGTTTCAATTCGGTTTTTGTAAAAGTCCTCGATTCTTTCTCTGTCTTTTTTAAGTTTTTTGAAATAGTCAATTACCTCGTTTTTGGCAATTGTGAAAACATAAGCGTTGATTCCGTCATCTGCACTAAGTTTTTCCCTTCTTCGAATGACTTTCATAATTACCTCATGGAAAATACTCTCCGAATCGATGGTATCTTTGACCATCGATACAATAAATCGCATAACCGGAGCTTTATAGAAGGAGTAAACAGCCTCAATTGCTTGCTTTTCTCCATTCCTAAATGCTTCAAAAATTCTGGGATCAAGAGGGTTCATTTTTTTCGGGATTTTTCTTTCGACTGAAATTTTCAAAAAAATTAACATAAGTCGTTACGCATATCGCGCATAAAAAACCTCAATTTGCGAAAATATTAAAAAATGGATGTTACCCTTCTATGACTTAAAAATCAGAAAGTTACTTTCTGTTTTACCTAAAAATTACCTTTCTGATAAGTTAGAGCGCTTTTGAAATTGGAAAAAGTGTCAAAATCCCCGATTGTTAAGGAACTGTTTCCGGAAATTTTTCCCTTCTGAACTTTCCCAAAAGTGAATTTGAGTGATGGAATTTGTAGTGTTGGCCTTAATTTCTTAAAAATTTCCCACGGAGGATTAAACAATTAAGTTGAAATTCAAATAAATAAAGGGAAGCGAAAGAGTCGCTTCCCTTTTCTTTTATTAATGCTTACTTGATCACCTCCAGATATCTACCCATCCAGTAAGGAAGGAGCCAGATATCACCCGGGCTATTTGCAGTCATACCATTGTTTCCTCCATCGAGGGAGAACCGGTTGGCATTATGTCTTGCAATTCTAACTTCACTCGGAGATAAAACTTCTTTTGTAAGTTGATTTCTGAAGTTAGGCTCCATCAATTCGATGTCCTTGCGGTGGCTGTTTTTGGTGGTCCAGCCGATCAGGTCGATCGGATGTCTTTCCAAAAACCAGATTGCTTCCTCCAAGTCGAAATTCTCAGGCTGAACAAGGGCAGTGAAGATATTCCACAAACCTTCTTTTTCAGGTCTCTCTGCTTCCCAGTGATCCACGATAGAGGCTTTGTATTTCGCTTTTAGGTTTTCGTCGAAAGCATAGCGATAAAGACCCCAGTATCCTACATAGTACATTTCATCGTCTGAGTGGTTCCATCCGTCTGACAACATCTTGGCCCAGTCGTCACTGCCATCACCGGATCGGCCGATACCAGCCATTGGACGCATCATGTTTTCCAGATATCCATGCTTTTCCATCAGTTCAAAGGCCTTGTCCTTGTACATTTTCTTACCGGTGAAATGGTAAGCAGTCTGAAGCATGCCGGTGATGTTGGAAGAATTGAGCTTTCGGTCACCTACAGAAGTTGGGAAGCTGTTGACATAGTCTGGATGCCATTTACCCCAAAGGGTAGGTTTGCCATCATAGTCAATCAGGTACATGTCATTTTTCACAATGTGAGTCATCATTGCGTCAAGCAACTCGATTGATTTGGCTTTTACCCATGGATCCTCCACAACTTCAGCCAATACGCCAAAGGCAAAAACATGCCCAATAGCTTCATCAGAGGACGTAGTTGCTTTCCAATCCCACTCAGGATCTTTTGCATGTTGCCACCTTTCCGGATCGGAAAGTTGCTCGATATATCCGGCGCGCTCAAAAGATCTTGATGGAAATCCTACCAGCGAATTGATGGTGAAAAGTCTTTCCATTGCCAGGAGTGATTCCTTCACGTTTTGCAAAGCTTCAGGATCTTTGGTAACTGCATAGCGGAAACCCTCACCAGCCAAATACATGGTCGTCCAAAGTCCGTCGTTGTCAGAATCGGAAAGTTGTCCAGTGGCAAGATTACCTTTTTCTGCAAGATCCAATGAAGCATTGAATCCATGACGGATGTGGTGCTCCCGCATTTGTTTGTCCAGGATTTCGGCTTTTTTCGCCAAAGTCATTTCCTCAAAAACGATTGTTCCCAATCCGTTTTCGGTAAGTACGTGGGTTTTATTTCCCTGAATGATCAAGTCTTTAACTTGCTCACCCGGAAGCCAGCGATCTCCATAATAATAGCTGAATTTTCCTGCAGCATCCATGCTAAAAGCTCCCATGGTAGTACCAAACCAAACTTTATCCTGATCGGCTTGTACGGTGGTGATTTCTGTCCAAGGAAGCTTTTGGTTGACCTCGCTTTTTTTCTTGGCTTTCAGATCATAGGTGAAAAAACCATTTTTGGTCCCGATAACCAATTGGTTTCTCCCAGGATTGACAGCAAAAGCAGTCATTTGATCAGCGGTGATCTGTTTGGTCAGCGCATTGTTAGCAGGAGAGAAAGAATAAATCTCCTTGTCGCTTAGGATCCAAAACTGATTTTGAGTGGCATCAAAGACAATGTCTTGGACGTTGATTCCCGCTGGCAATTCAAATGAATAGGCCGCCTTGTCTTTTTGAAGAAGCTGAAGTTTGTTTTTAGCAGCAGCCAGGAAAGCAAAGTTGTTACCGCCGGCAAATGCTGTTGGATTGACCAGGGTATGCTTCAAGAATAAAGCTCCTGCCCAAGCGTTGCTGAATACAGCTTGGTCATCGATATAAACCAATTGGTCCTGGTATCTGTCAATTGCCTGGACTTTTTTGTCCTTCATTGGCAGATAAGTTCTGTCTGAAACTATTTTGCCGTCCTGTTGGAAAACTCCGCCATAGGGCTTCATCAGCTGATTTCCTTCAAGGATTTGAACTACTCCGTTTCGGTCACTTGCCAGGCTGAAACGGTTTCCAGTTTCAAGCTTTCCGGCATTTTTGATGGAATAATCCTGCAAAAATACCCGATCCACATGAACCTGTTTTTTGATGCTTGTATTCTGTGCCGAGGTTTGGATCCCGAATTGGGTCGCCAATGCCAAGGCAAGAATTAATGGTTTTTTCTTCATTTTACTTTAATAATTCTGGATTGATGCTTTTGTAAATAATGGTTTTGCCGGTTGGGAGATGGCTGGAATAGGTGATATGGATTAAACCTTTGGAATCTTGGATTAGGGAAGGGTAGGAGTAACCGCCTTTTTTGGTGGTATCATTTTCCAAATAGTATGGTTTGCTTGACCAAGTGACACCTTCATCATTGGAAACCCAGAGCGCAAGTTGGTATCGGCCGTCATGAATGTCATTTCCGATCATTATCCATCTTCCGTCAGCGAGTTTTAGCAATTCTACGCTGGCAGTGTTTGGGAATTTGGTCTTGGTTGCAGCTGACCAGGTTTTTCCATTATCCTTGGAAATACTCTGTTGGATAAATGGAGGTCCGTCACCCGCATCTCTCAGCATGGCTACGATGTCTCCGTTTTTTCGAACCGCAAGAGCTGGCTGAATCGGTCCTTTACCTACCAATGGCAAGCTTGGTTTCCAGCTTTCTCCAGAATCCTCTGAGATGGCCATCAGGGAAAAATTAAAACCGTCCGAATACAGTGGAAGGATGATTCTGTCACCATTTACTAGTGGTTTGATTCGGGTCATCCAACCGATGCTTCTTTTTCTGGAATCCTTGGTAGCCTCAATCGTCAGCTTCTCATAAGATGGTGCATAGGCAGACCAACCTTGATGTGCTTCAGGAAGTTCTTTGAATTTTTTTTCGGTTTCAGCGACAAAATCATCACCCGGTTTTAGGATAATATTGTCTTGCCAGCTCCATTCTGGAGCTCCTGGCTTATCATAATTCGTGCTTTTTCGGGTTCTAAGAAGCGAAGCTTCCCATTGATTGCCGAGAACGGCAATCCATACCAGAGTCAATTCGTTTTTTGCATTCAAAAAAAGAACCGGGTTGCAATCCGGGATTCCCGGGGTGTCGGCCATCAAAAACGGCGCTGACCAGGTAGTCGATGATTTGGCTTTTCTGGCTCCCAAAATCCTCACATCATCAGCTGTCCGCTCTCCTGAACCTTGAAACCAAGCTGCCAACAAATCTCCGTTGGGCAATGCCACGATGGTACTTCC
>DATIAI010000530.1:0-2450 GCA_035458065.1 Algoriphagus sp.
GAGGAGGCTGCTGAGGTATTCACAGATTCGGGAATTGATTCGGAAGAAATCCACCATTGGGTCAAAAAACTGACTCCCAATAAGGTGGATACTTGGCTGAATTGGATTCAGTTTTTGCTTCAAACCCAAGCTTTGGTCTCCAATATTAAGAATGCAACGGAAGGAATTAGCCGGTTGATCGGAGCGGTAAAATCATACACTCACATGGATCAGGCGCCAGTGAAGACAGACGTGGATCTCTCAAAAGGAATTAAGGATACACTGGCCATTTTGGCCCACAAGATTAAAGCCTCACATGTAGAGGTTATTTTCCCGAAGCCAGAATCGCCAATTACAGTTTTTGGATTTCCGGGAGAACTCAATCAAATCTGGACCAACCTCATCGACAATGCAATTGATGCCATGGAAGTTACCAAATCGCCAAAGTTGGAAATCAGGATAATTCCGACAAAAAACACGGTATCCGTTGAAATCACAGATAACGGCCCGGGCATCCCGAGCGGAATCAAATCCAAAATTTTTGATCCCTTTTTTACAACCAAAGGCATGGGGAAAGGAACCGGTATGGGCCTTGACTTGGTCAATCAGATTGTCAACAAGCACGAGGGAAAAATCCAGGTAGATTCTACATCGGGACAAACCACCTTCAAAGTTGAGTTTCCCAAAAATTGAAAAAAATTAATCATCGCTCTGTGTTTTGTTTGCATCCTTTCTTCTAAGTAGAATTTTTAACTCAACATCTACCCAAACAATATCCTACCAAACCAACCAACCTCAATTCCCTGCAGGTTAAAACTCTTATTCCAACTTTCCCTATAATTTTTATAGACTATTTATTTGCAGATTAATTTTCTTTATATATTTGTCACACTAACTATTGGTATGACACAAGAACTATTTGCCCGATATTCTTTCCTTCTCGACCGCACGGCCCGAAAAGTAAAGCAATACGCCCAGCAACAGTTCAAAACCGGAGAGTTTGATGTGACTGTGGACCAATGGCTAGTACTCAAAAATCTTTCTGAAAACGAGATTTTAAGCCAAACCGAGTTGGCCAATCTGGTTTTTAAGGACAACCCTACCCTCACCCGGATCATCGATTTGCTCTGCAAAAAAGGATACGTCGAGCGGGCTCCCCATCCTCAGGACCGAAGAAGTTTTCAACTTCATCTGACTGAAACAGGCCTAGCCAAGGTAAAAGAACTCAGACCCAAAATCCTTGAAATCCGGGAGAAAGCCTGGGAAAACCTGACAGCCAAGGATTTTGAAGAATTCAAGCGAATCCTGGATACCATTTACCAAAATTTGGATGGTCAGGTGATTGAAGAGTAAAAGTATTTAGCATACTAATTATATTTGTACGAACATTTTGGAAATTACCGGAGTTGAAGCCCCAAAGCCATGAACACAAACACGATCCACACTGACCTTTGCATAATCGGAGCCGGCCCGGTGGGGCTGTTTGCTGTTTTCGAAGCAGGATTGCTCAAGATGCGCTGCCACCTGATTGATGCCCTTCCACAGGTTGGAGGTCAGCTTTCGGAGATATATCCCCAAAAACCGATCTATGATATTCCCGGATATCCTGAAGTAAAAGCTCAGGATTTGGTGGATAACCTGATGGAGCAAGCCAAACCTTTCCAGCCCACTTTTACACTTGGCGAGCGTGTGGACCATTTGGACAAGCAGGCTGACGGGAGCTATGTGATCACCACAAGTGACAAGACGCACGTTCACGCCAAAGTGATCATCATCGCCGGTGGATTGGGATGTTTTGAACCGAGAAAACCCGTGTTGACCAATCTGGAAAATTTTGAAGGAAAGGGTATCAACTACATGGTGAAAAACCCGGAGACTTTCCGCGATAAAAATGTGGTGATTGCCGGAGGAGGCGATTCTGCATTGGATTGGTCCATTTATTTGGCAAAAGTTGCCAAAAGAGTTACCCTGGTTCACCGAAATGAGACTTTCCGTGGAGCACCTGATTCTGCTGCCAAAGTGTTTGATTTAGCCAACAGAGGAAAACTGGACCTGATCCTTTCTGCCAACCTGAAGGAAGTAAACGGTAATGGAAAACTTGAAAAAGTAATCCTGGAAGACAAGTGGAAGCAAGATGTGGCCATTGATGCAGATTACCTGATTCCGCTTTTCGGACTTAGTCCAAAGCTGGGGCCAATCGCTGACTGGGGACTGAGCATCGACAAAAACGCCATCGAAGTGGATACCCGCGACTATTCTACCGGAGTGGAGCGAATCTACGCAATCGGTGATATCAACACTTATCCGGGCAAGTTGAAGCTTATTCTTTGCGGATTCCATGAGGCCGCGATCATGATGCACTCAGCCTTCAAATACGTGTATCCTGATCAGAAACTGAGCTTCAAGTACACCACAGTCAATGGAGTCAACGCCTTCTAAATCCTTTTTTGCATCATGGTAAAATTCACTGT
>DATIAI010000531.1:0-4402 GCA_035458065.1 Algoriphagus sp.
CCCCTCAGCCAATAAAGCCAATCGGGAGGATATTCTATTTCTTTTGAAAAACTTCAAAGGTTTGGTCGTGGTGGACGAAGCTTACATCGACTTCAGCGATGAACCGAGCTTTACTTCGGAACTCGACAATTTTCCAAATCTCTTGGTCATGCAGACTTTCTCCAAAGCTTGGGGATTGGCTTCACTTCGCCTCGGGATGGCTTTTGCTAGTGAGGAAATCATCCGGATTCTGAACAAAATCAAACCTCCCTACAACATTTCAGGCTTGACGCAGGAAACGGTTTTGGCAGCAATCCAAGACAAAGCCAAGGTGGATCAGATGATCCGAGAAATCCTGGAAGAGCGGGAGTTTTTGCAAAGCGAATTGGAAAAGTTTCCATTTGTGAAAAAAATCCATCCATCTCATGCCAATTTCCTTTTGGTCAAAATCCCAAATGCAAACCAAGTCTATGACGATTTGATTCAAGAAAAAGTCATTGTCAGAAACAGAGCCAAAGTTTTGCTTTGCGAGGATTGTCTTCGGATCACCGTGGGAACTCGAAAGGAAAATGAGGCACTTTTAGGAGCATTAAAAAATGTATGCGAAAAGTCCACTGTCAACTGACCACAGTCGGCTGCAGGTAAACAAACTAATTTGAAACAAAATCAGGCTGTGGACAGTCGTCCGTTGACCGTTGACAAGAAATAAAAATGAAAAAAGTACTCTTCATAGATCGGGACGGCACGATCATAAAAGAACCGCCGACAGATTTTCAGGTAGATAGCCTGGAAAAACTGGAATTCATCCCAAAAGCCATTTCCAACCTCCGAAAAATCGCAGAAGAAACAGATTACGAACTGGTGATGGTGACCAATCAAGACGGTCTTGGCACGGATTCTTTTCCCGAAAAAGACTTCTGGCCGGCACAGTACAAAATGCTGAAGACGCTGGAACAGGAAAATGTCTTTTTCAAGGCAATTCATGTGGATCATACTTTTGAGCATGAAAACGCTCCTACCCGCAAGCCCCGAACAGGACTTCTCACCCAATATTTTTCAGAAGAATATGATTTGGCCAATTCCTTTGTGATTGGTGACCGCTTCACCGATGTGCAATTGGCAAAGAATTTGGGATCCAAAGCCATTTTCATCGGCGAACCAAATGCTGAAGCGGAGCTATCGACCAAGGATTGGGATGAGATTTACAACTTCCTGAAAATGCCTCCTAGGGCAGCTGAAGTCAAAAGAACCACTTCCGAAACAGACATCTACATCAAGCTGAATCTGGACGGAAGCGGGAAATGCGACATCGCAACAGGTCTCCATTTCTTCGACCACATGCTGGAACAACTTGGAAAACACGGAAGCACAGATTTGGAGATCAAAGTCAAAGGCGACCTTCATATTGACGAGCACCACACCATCGAAGACACGGCTTTGGCTTTGGGAGAGGCATATTTGAAAGCTTTGGGAGACAAAAAAGGAATCTATCGCTATGGTTTTTTACTGGCTATGGATGATGCTTTGGCTCAGGTGGCAATTGACTTTGGAGGGAGACCTTGGTTGGTTTGGGATGCAGAATTCAAGCGCGAAAAAGTCGGAGATATGCCAACTGAGATGTTTTATCATTTCTTCAAATCCTTCTCAGATACTGCCAAATGTAATCTCAATATCAAAGTGGAAGGCGAAAACGAGCACCATAAAATCGAGGCAACTTTCAAAGGCCTTGCGCGAGCTATCAAAATGGCTGTGATGCGCGATCCAAGAAATATCAATCAGTTGCCAAGCACCAAGGGAGTGCTTTAAATTTCGTCAACGGTCGACAGACGACAGTCCACAGCCGAGCAAAATGAGATTATGAATATGATTAGTAAGACAGATTTATCCTCTAATGTTTAAAGAATGGAAAAAGTAAATCTCAACGAGAAATTCGGACTTTTCAGCGAGCACTGGACACCAAAAATCGTCGGCGAACTCAACGGTCAGCATGTCAAGCTCGTCAAACTCCAAGGTGAATTTGTCTGGCACAAGCATGATCACGAGGACGAACTTTTCTTTGTGGTGAAAGGAGTTCTTCGAATGGAATTCCGAGACAAAACGGTTTCGATCGATGAAAATGAATTTCTCATCGTGCCAAAAGGCGTTGAACACCGACCAGTTGCAGAGGAAGAAGTTTGGGTGATGCTGTTTGAACCTGCTTCCACTCTGAATACGGGCGATGCTGAAAGCAACCTGACTCAAATCCAATTGGACCGCATCTGAAATCTAAAAGCTGTTTGATCAAACAGCTTTTTTTCGTTTTTTCAGCTTCATTACTTGGTTTTTCATTGCCGTAAAAATTTTTTCATTGGATTAGTTTTCAATCAGTTATTATTTTTGTTTATTTCGTTATGAAACGATTTTTAAATATTACTACGCTAATTTCATTGTCTTTTCTGCTTCTGGCTTGTTCAGCCAGCTCTGCTGATATCGAAGCCATGTATCGAGATGGACAATACGAATGGGCCATTAAGGCTATAAATCGCCGCTTGTTTGTTCACGTCAACGAGATCAAATCCCTCCACATTCGAGCCCGCTGCTACGAGGAGCTTGGGGAGGTGGACAAGGCACAGCGGGACTACAACCGCATCCTTGACATCGATCCAAACTATGCTCAAGCGTATGCCGCGATCGGGAAAATTCTTCTCGAAAAGGGTTTTTATAGCGATGCCGAACTGTATATCCTGAAGGCAGCCAAGCTTGAACCGGAGGATTTTGAGATCGTCTATCTTACAGGCCGCATTCAGTTGATGGTCAAAAACTGGGATAGGGCCGAACTCTTTCTCAAGCAGGCCGAAAAGATGGACCCAGAGTTTGCTCCGATTTACTACTACACCGGCATGGCCCGCGCCAACAGGGGAGACGTCTATGGCGCCGCAGCCTCCTTCAACACCTACTTAAATAAGGAACCTGACAATCTTGCTGCGAGATACAACAGAGGATTTGCACTATTGAAAATCGGATATTTGCCTTGGGCTTTGGAGGATTTTGAGTTTATCCTTAAAATCAATCCAAATCACATCGAGGCCTTAGCCCGAAAGGGAGTCTGCCTCGCTCTTATGGACAATCCGGAAGGCTGCCAGATGATCCAAGATGCCGCCAACAAGGGTAGTGACTATGCCGAAAGTCATTTGGAGAAGTTTTGTCTCTAACAGAGGTATTTGAAAATGGTATATCGTAAGCGAATTGATTTACGATCTACGAAATACGATTTACGCGGCTTTAGGCAGTGTATAGGCTCAAGGATCTAGAAACCTTACAACCTTATCACTTTCCAACCATTCAACCTTAAACTCACAACCTCTCTTTCAAAGCCTCTCGATAATTCGGAATAGCTTTTTCTGATAGTCCAAGAAATAAATACGGCTCGATCAGTTCCAATTCCATCAGATGGAAAACACCGTCAATTTCCACTCCATCTACCCGGCCGTAAAGCGTCTCCAGGCCAAACGTATCGATGAGTTTTTGACAGGATTCCAACATGGCGGCTGAGGGTTGAATTTCTTGAATGGTCCCTCCGAAATAATGCTGAACACGGAAATCGGATTTAGCTGGGGTTTTTAAGACCGCGTGTGAAAACTTTCTGTTGAAGAAAATCAGTGAGTACTCCCCTATTTCTGCGACTTCCGGCACAAAAGGCTGAGCCAAGAAATCCTCTTGCTGAAGAAGCTGATGGACTTTCTCCTCAAAATCTACCCAATCTTGAACCGGAATTTTAAGCGTGTTTTTGGCACCACCGCTGACCAAAGGTTTTACAACGATTGTTTCCGACTTTACCTTTTCCTGTATTTCGGACAAACTCGGTTTTGATCCTTTTTTCAAAACCAATCCTGCAATCGTCGGAAATCCTTTGGATTCAATTTCCAAAAGATAGGCTTTGCTCGAATTCCATCTTACAGTTTCAAGGTCATTTAAGACGGGAATTCCCAATTCTTGGATTTTCTCAATCCATTTCAAAAACTCAGGATAATAATCGAAATAATCCCACGGAGACTTGATCAATAAATGAGTGTATTGACTCCAATCAACCTGAGAATCTGACCAAACCTGAATTTCATGGGAAATTCCCAGTTCAGTCAAAATCGAGGAGAGGATTTTATCCTCATCGATGGTATTGGTATCGTAAGCTCCGGTTGAAAAATAACTGACAATGGCGATATGTTGGGACATAGGGAAATTTTCTTTCTGCAAAACTACCTTTTAAGCAAAATTCACAGAGACCACTCTTCAAAAATCCACCTGAAATCTTACTTTTGACCTTTGATACCATCATGACCCACAAAAAACTCGTCATTATCCCCACCTACAATGAGCTTGAAAATATCAGCGACATGGTTAGGGCGGTCATGGATCTTAGCGGAGATTTTGAACTTTTGGTCATCGA
>DATIAI010000532.1:0-2672 GCA_035458065.1 Algoriphagus sp.
GCCTTTTTCTTTTTCAGCTTCATCACCCGGACTGAGTCTTTTTGCGGAGCTATTTTACCAACCGCAAAAGCATCATCTGCTGAAAAGGAAAATCCGATTCCTCTTGGGATTATTGTTTTGCTGGCCGGTTTGGAGAAAGGAAAAATCTCCAGTCGGGGATCACCGTCCTGTGGACTGATTTGATACCCTACGAATTGCCCGTTTTTAGTGATTTTTTCCGAGGAAAGGCTTTCCCATCCATCGTAATCGTCATGAGTAAGGGATCTTTTTTGCTGCGCAAAAACTGTTTGCGCAGCAAAAATCAATATTAGAAACAGGCCGAAGTTGTACTTCTTAAGCATGGTAATAAATTATTGGTTTAGGGTAAATTCTCTTTCAAAATATCCGCCACGGGTGGAGGAGAGTTTGATTTTTCCTTTGACTTCTTCGCTTCCTTCTACCTTCACTTTGAAAGTAGCGGACTTCTTCTCTCCCACTCCGGTATAGCCTGAGTAGATGGTTTTGTCATACAGGGTCGGAGATATGATTTTCACTTTCGCATTTTCATAGCCCTTGGTCAGTTCCTTGTCAAAGTCTAGAGAAACGCGGTCTTCCTGCACGATTTTAACCAATTTGGCTTGTTCCAAAGCCACCGGAAGCTGTCCGGTATTGCTCCATTCCAGGGTGATTTCGAATTCTCCATCGGAAAGCTTGTTGACTTTCATGTCCCCAATTGAAAGCTGAGGTAGTTTTTTTGCCATGGCGAGGTTGAAAAGCGCCTGCTTTTTTGCCCAATTCTCCAATTGCCATGCTGGACCGTTTTGGCTAAAGAATTTAGGATGAAAGCCACCGATTTCAACTTCACCCAAAACCGGATGTGTCATCGGCGCCCAAACTTTGAAACCTTTGCTGCCGTTGGCTTCGTCGTCCCACATCAGTCCGTCGTATTGGTCATAGATCCCATCCCCGTCGTAATCCTTCATCGCGCCGTTGTTCCAAAGTTCGTCTCCGTACCAGATACTGCCAAAATAGAAATAGCCAAAATCAGGTCCGTGACCAAATAGCGGTTCGGGTTTCAGCGGGTCTCCCGTCATGGAATTGACTTTGTAGCGGGTGGAGTAAGTTTCATATACATCTCCTGCCCAAGGATAAGCAGTGAAGGAAAGCCCAAGCTGGTCCATTTCCTTGTAAATCGCCAAATCCTGGGGATACATCCGCTCCTCGGATTTGGAGGTTGAAGGTGGCCTCAAATGCATCGGAACACTGGTATCCATGGAATTTACAACCGAAATATTCGGATGGCTCAGCACCCAAAGTGCGGTTGAACGGGTTTCCACTTCGCTGAGCGGGTACTCTCCCGCCCCACCTTGAGTATATCCCCGACCGGTCAAATCACCGCCGGTGTTAGGTCTCCAGTTTTCGGGGTAGTTTCGATGTAGGTCCAATCCACCTACTCCATCCTCATTATAGGAGCCATCACCGTCATTATCGATTCCTTCTGTATAGACCAGGTATTCTCCTTTTCCAGGAAAAGTCCTTTTCATCAGTCTTCCTTTAGGATCCTTGGGATCGATGATGAAATTGGCTTTTTCCTTATCCTCAGGGGTAACAGCCTTTTTTCTCAATTGATAAATGATGCCATCGCCATCCAGGTCTTCTTCAGGATCTTCATCAAACAATCCATCACGGTCATTATCATTTGGGCGGACGGTGCTTCGGTTTCTTTGTTCCGTGAACAAATACATGTTGGAGCCGTCAGGATTATTTTGAGGCCTTAGGTAAATGGCTTTGGTATCGATCAAAGCAGTGACCTCCGCGTCTTTGCCATAGTTTTCGAGCAGATGCTGGGTCAGCCAAAGGATAGATTCGCTGGAAGTAATTTCGCCTGAGTGGCGTCCGCCTTCAAAGTAGGCAGCCGGCTTATCAGTGTCTTTCCCGGTTTTCTTATTCGTCAAGGTCATCTGATAGATTGGGCGACCTTCGAATGAATGTCCGATGACATACAAATCCACTATTTCCGGATATTGAGCAGCCCATTTTTCATACCAGGCATACATTACATCCACGGTGTGATACTTGTCAAAGGTGAGTTTTTCACCCGGAGTATATTCGACTTCAGGAAACTGAAACTTTTTGAAAAATGAAGGACCGTGCCTTTCACCTGACACCGTATAAAATTTTGATTTCTCGTTTTTCTCAGGAAAAAGTTTCTCAGGCTCAAATGACCGAACTTGAGCTGCGGAAATGCCGGTAGCAAGGCATGCCGCTGTTAAAAGCGTGAATTTTCGCATAGGGAGTTTAAGGTTGGGAGGTTAAAAATAAGAAAGCAAGCCAAAGCTTGTCCCACCGCTTAAAAAAAAGACCGGAATCCCCGGCCTTGTTACTTTCTGATTGTCAATTCAAACTTTTCAGGACTATAGCTGCTATATCCCGGCACGGGTTTGCAATCGGGAAGTTTTCTGATCATGTGATCCAATCGTTCCTTCAGCCCTTTATCCACCTCACCCAAAATCTCAAACCCAGCCACACGTCCTTTTGAATTTACATCCAAAAGAATCTTTACCTCTTCCAATTCCTGACTTTTCTTAGTCCGAAATAGAAAGGTAGAATAGCTGTCAATCATCTCAAGGGTATATTCATGCCAAACCCAGTGAGAATTCAGGTTTCTGGCAATATTCTCTTCAATGGTGGTA
>DATIAI010000533.1:0-6231 GCA_035458065.1 Algoriphagus sp.
TGAGCACCATCTTCCGCTTGATGTTAAGAAAAAGCTGGCGCTTTTCTGTAACGTTCAGCTCAATAGCGTCATCGAAGCAATGGATGCTGAGTCCATTTACGATGTGCCATTGTTGATGAAAAAGGAGAAGCTTGATGAGCGTGTAATGACCAAACTGAAGCTTACTTCAAAAACCAACACCGACCTCGAGCAATGGAAGGATTTTCTGGGAAGGCTTAAAAATCCCACTCAGGAAGTTACCATTGGTTTGATCGGAAAATACGTTTCTCTTCCTGATTCCTATAAGTCCATCATTGAATCTTTCACCCATGCGGGAGCGGCCGTGGAATGTAAAGTGAACCTGAAGCTGATGTCTTCTGAAGAAATCCATACTGAAAATTTCAAAACCAAACTCGAAGAACTCGATGGTATTTTGGTTGCTCCGGGATTTGGAGAAAGAGGATTTGAAGGAAAAATCGAAACCGTCAAATTCGCACGGGAGCAAAAAGTGCCGTTTTTTGGTATTTGCCTCGGCATGCAGGTAGCGGTAATCGAATTTGCCCGAAATGTAATGGGACTAGAGGGCGCCAATTCGACCGAAATGGACCCAAATACGCCTTACCCGGTTATCGGGCTGATGGAGGATCAAAAGAAAATTGACCAAATGGGCGGAACTATGCGATTGGGTTCGTATGCTTGCGACCTCAAAAAAGGGAGCAAAGCGGCACAAGCCTATGGAAAAACCAAAATCCATGAGCGCCACCGACATAGATATGAATTCAACAACGAATTCCTGGAGCAAGTAGAAAGCGCCGGATTGATTTCTACCGGCAAAAATCCGGATACGGGATTGGTTGAAATTATGGAATTGAAAAACCATCCCTGGTTTGTTGGCGTACAGTTCCATCCGGAGTACAAAAGCACTGCCTTGAATCCCCAGCCACTGTTTGTGAAATTCATCCAAGCGGCAATTGACAATAAAAAAGTAAAGTAACTAAATAGCGCTAAGGCATTTAGCGAGGAAAAAAATACCTATGGATAAAAATCAAGCAACAGGTTTGATCCTCTTTGCAGCGGTAATATTGATCTACTCACTGTTTTTTGCGAGTGGTCCGGAAATCCCGCCAGTCGAAGAAACACCTCAACAAACCGAGGCACAAGCTTCGGTAAGTTTACAAGAAACCCCTTCTGAAATACTTCCGGATAGTTTGGTAGATGCTCAGCGCTCCGCGAAATATGGTGCACTTGCCTCGCTTACTATTGGTGAAGAGGAGGAAGTTATCCTTGAAAACGACAAGGTAATTGTTACCCTTTCCACCCGCGGAGCTGCAATCAAAGAAGTCATTCTAAAGGAATACAAAAGCTGGAACATGGAGCCTTTGGCTTTGCTGGATGAGAATAGCTCTAAAATGGCCTTCTCTCTGGAAAGCTCCAAAGGGACATTGGATATGTCAGAACTTTTCTTTAGCCCAAATCTGACTGAAATTGATGTAGAAGGAGTCAAAACGCAGGTTTTGACATTGACTGCTGGTTCGGAATCAGGCCAAATCATTCAAAAGTTCTCTTTGGCTGAAGGAAGTTATGTGGTCCAGAAATCTCTGGAAATTGACCGTTTTCAGGGAGTGTTCTCCGGAAATGCCGTCAATTTCACCTGGGATGATCAGATTAAAGCTCAGGAAAAGGACCTTGCCGAATCCAGAAGACAGACAAAACTCAATTATTATCTGGCCTCAGAATCTTTTGAAAATCTGGGTGTTGGAGATGATCCTGAAGAAGAGCAAGTTGCCGAACCTGTGAAATGGATTGGCTTTAGCCAGAGATTCTTTACTGCCGGAATTATTGCTGATTCTGTTTTTCAGAATGTAAATGTCGCTCAGTCCACTCCTGAAGATTCCTCCATAGTTCGCAACATGAAGGCCTCATTTGCCATTCCGATCGTAGACGGGAAAGCGGACGTAAGTTTTTATTTCGGACCGGATAAGTACAAAACACTTAAAAGAGTAACCGACGGCTTCGAAGACAACGTGGACATGGGTTACTTTTTCGTCAGCTGGGTCAATAAGTACATTGTTGTCCACTTGTTCGAATTCCTGGAAAAGTACTTCAACAGCTATGGGATCATCATTATCCTGATCGTATTGATCATCAAATTGGCTTTGTCTCCCCTTACCTACAAATCTTACATAGGGATGGCAAAAATGAGGGTCATCAAGCCTGAGATTGACGAGCTGAAGGAGAAATATGGTGAAGACGCGACCAAAATGCAGCAGGAGCAGATGAAGCTCTTCTCGCAATTGGGTGTAAGTCCGATCTCAGGATGTCTTCCTTTATTGCTTCAGATGCCATTTTTGTTTGCGATGTTCTTCTTTTTCCCAAATGCAGTTGAACTCAGACAGGAATCATTCCTTTGGGCTAATGACCTTTCCACTTACGATGAATTCATCAAGCTGCCATTCACGATTCCTTTCTATGGATCACATGTCAGTTTGTTTACTTTGTTGATGACGGTGTCGCAGATTGTATACACCCACTTCAACAATCAGCTGACCACTGCTACCGGGCCAATGAAAAACCTGGGTTATATCATGCCAGTGATGTTCATGTTTATCCTTAACTCTTATCCGGCAGGTCTTAGCTTTTATTATTTCGTATCCAACGTGGTAACCTTCGGTCAGCAGGCGGTTATCAAACTCTTCGTAGACGATAAGAAAATCCGTGCGAAAGTAGAAGAAAGTAAAGCCAAAAACGTTAACAAAAAGAAGTCTAAGTTTCAGCAAAAATTGGAAGATGCGATGAAAGCCGCTGATACCAACAGAAAAAAATAATCTAAAAGGAGCTTCAAAAGAGCTCCTTTTTTTTCAAGCTCTTTTTATCCGAAAAAACAGGTCAGATCCTACTTAATCTATTGCCATTGAATGATTTAACTTTTTTTCACCTAAGACACAACCCAAAAAAAGAAATCTCATCCAAAGGAAAAGACCTGAATTTGATTAATATTGGAGTCCAAAGACCCTCAAACTAAACCATGGGAAAAATAATTGCCATAGCCAACCAAAAAGGCGGAGTGGGGAAAACCACCACTGCAATGAACCTTGCTGCCAGCTTGGCTGTATTGGAGTTTAAAACCCTGGTCATCGACGCAGATCCACAGGCAAATACCACTTCAGGACTAGGTCACGATCCAAAAGCCATTGACACCAGCATCTATGAATGCATGGTGGATGGCATCAGCGTCAAAGACATTATTCTCAAGACATCTATCGAAAATCTGGAACTGGTACCTTCCCACATTGACTTGGTCGGGGCAGAAGTGGAGATGATCAATATGGACAATCGGGAGGAAAAGATGAAGGAAGTGATTTCACCTCTTAAAGACCTTTACGACTTTATCATCATCGATTGTTCCCCATCGTTGGGCTTGATCACAATCAATGCTTTGACAGCTGCCAACTCAGTGATAATTCCCGTTCAATGTGAATATTTCGCTTTGGAAGGATTGGGCAAGCTGCTCAATACGATAAAGATCATCCAAACCCGTCTCAACCCTGATCTGGAAATTGAGGGAATTCTGCTGACCATGTACGATGTCCGTTTGAGACTTTCTAACCAGGTTGTTGAAGAAGTAAGACTTCACTTCAAAACCATGGTTTTCAACACTATTATTCCCAGAAATGTCAGATTGTCGGAATCTCCAAGCTTTGGCCTTCCGGTTATTGCATTTGACGCAGAGGGGAAAGGTTCCATTGCATATCTAAATCTGGCCGGGGAAATTGCCCAAAAAAATGGCCTCCAAAAAGTGACTAATTAAATATGTCCGATAATAAGCCCAATCGAAAAAACGCATTAGGCAGAGGCCTTGGGGCTCTGTTAGAGGATAGTCCTGCAAAGCATAAATCCAACGAAATCCTACCTGAAGTAGCCAAAACCGGAATTTTCGAAATACCACTTACCGAAATTCAGGTTAATCCATATCAGCCCAGAGTTCACTTTGACAAAGATTCGCTTCAGGAATTGGCAGAATCAATCCTAGTCCAAGGCATCATTCAACCGATTACTGTCCGAAAACTTGCCCCTAATGAGTACCAATTGATCTCAGGGGAGCGCCGTTTTCAAGCCTCAAAAATTGCCGGACTGACTCAGATTCCGGCTTATGTCCGCACGGCCAATGACCAGCAAATGCTGGAAATGGCACTGATCGAAAACATTCAACGTGAAAATCTAAATGCACTGGAAATTGCACATTCATACCAGCGTTTGCTCGCAGAATGTAATCTGAAACAGGAAGAGCTCGGGGATCGCGTTGGTAAAAACAGGACCACAATCAATAATTACCTTCGACTTTTGAAGCTGCCTCCCACCATTCAGGCGGCAATCCGAGATCAGCAACTTTCCATGGGGCATGCCCGAGCCTTGATCAATATCGAGGATGTGGACAAGCAATTAGCCATCTTCAAAAAAGCCATCGATGAGGAACTCAGTGTCCGAAAAGTGGAGGCTCTAGTGAAGGCCCTCAATGAAGGAAAGCAGGAAAAAGAAACTCCTGTTAAGGGACTTGATCCTGTCCGCAAATACGAAATGAACAAAATCCAACATCGCTTGGCTTCTCACTTTGGAACCAAAGTCGCTTTGAAAGCGGATGATAAAAACCGCGGGGAAATCAAAATCCCATTTAATTCTGCCACTGACCTTAACAGAATTCTCGAAATCCTCGAAATCATCTGAAAAATTGAACGCTTTCCTTTTCTATACTGGATCAAAAATCAAGACCCCATGGATTTCCTTGGGGCTTTTGCTTTTGGTATTCCTGTTGACAAATTCGGCTTTTTCACAAACACAAGCTGAAACACAGGTATCAGAATCCCGACCCAAGGTGAAAAAAGAAAAACCAGACTACTCTTCACTTCCGAAAAACCCAAGAAAGGCAACCATCCTTTCCGCAGTTTTGCCTGGTGCCGGTCAGGTATATAATGGAAAAGCCTGGAAGGTGCCTTTGCTATATGCGGGATTTATGACAGACATTTACTTCATTGGATATAATAACAAACGCTACCAAACCTTCAGAGAGGCACTTTTTGCCTTTGATGATGGTGACTCGAGCCAGTTCCCTTCTCTTAACCGGGATGCATTGGTAAGGAATGTGGACTATTGGCGGCAGAATCGGGATATGACTATCCTCTTGCTTGGGGCCATATATGCACTCAATTTAATTGATGCCAATGTGGATGCTCATTTGTCCGGATTTGATATTTCCGATGACCTTGCCATTAAAATTGAACCAAATGTGGGTACTTTCGCAGCTTCAAGTACATCAATGGGCTTAACTCTGAAATTTCAATTTAAATAATGAACATTTTAATTCTTGGATATGGCAAAATGGGGAAAATCATCGGTGAGATCGCTGAGTCCCGAGGCCATTCCCTTGCAGCCAAAATCAATATTGACAACCGGGAAGAGCTAAACACCTTGGATCCTTCCAAAATTGATGTGGCTATCGAATTCAGCCAACCTGAAGCGGCGGTAGAGAATATCACTTGGGCCATGGAAAGGGGAATACCTGTCGTATCGGGCACTACCGGATGGCTCTCCAGAAAAGCTGAAATTGAAAAATTGACAGCGGACCAAAATGGAGCTTTCTTTTATGCCTCCAACTACAGTATCGGAGTCAATATTTTCTTCAAAGTCAATGAGTTTTTGGCAAAGCTGATGAATGAAACCAGTGGCTATAAAGCCTCTTTGGAAGAAATTCATCACACAGAAAAAAAGGACGCTCCTTCAGGTACTGCTATTACACTTGCAGAAGGCATTTTACAAAGTGTGGACAAGTTGAAGGATTGGTATCTGGTCGGACAGTCGCCCGAAAACGTACACTCCTTGCCCATTGCAGCCAAGCGCATTGACCCTGCTCCGGGAACCCATATTATTCGCTACAGTTCCGAAATCGACGAAATTGAGATCCGGCATACTGCCCACAGCCGACAGGGTTTTGCCCTTGGCGCAATTTTGGTGGCAGAATGGATCCAAGGCAGAAAAGGAGTACTTTCCATGGATGATTTTCTATCTTTCTGAAACTAATATTAGAATATGAGTCAAACTAAAAAGAAAAAATCAGCTACCAGAGAATGGTTGGATGCGCTGGTTTTTGCAGTTGTCGCAGCCAGCTTAATCCGTTGGCTTTTGCTGGAGCCCTTCACAATTCCTACCGCTTCCATGGAAAAGTCCCTTTTGGTAGGGGATTTTCTTTTTGTCAGCAAA
>DATIAI010000534.1:0-9886 GCA_035458065.1 Algoriphagus sp.
CTTACTTCCAAAATCAAAAACTATCAGGGAAATCCAGTTTTGAAACCTTCTCTATTGAATGGTCTGAAATTGGAGTCTGAACTGATGGTTTTTCATATCAGGACTATCTCGAAAGTCCGATTAATCGAAAGGATCGGAGAAATTACAAAAGAAGAGTTGAGGACTGCACTCGCCACCCTGAATGATATTACAACACTATAGAACTTCTCAGCCTAGGATACTCGCTGCTTTTCTTCTTTTTTTCCAAAAATTCAAAACCGGATAAATCAGCACCGAAACTAGAATAATGAGGGTTCCAAGATAAAACTGGGGGGTCATTTTTTCACTTTCTCCAAAAATCAAAACAGCAAGTACTATCCCATAGACTGGCTCGAGATTAATAGTCAAGTTGATGGAGAATACTGGCAAACGCTTCATCAGCTCCACCGAAACCGAGAAAGCATAAACGGTACAGATTCCACTCAGTATCAACAGCCAAAGCCAATCCAAGCCCTTCCAAGCCCACTGTAAGGGTTGGCCGTCGGTTAGAAATGCCGAATAAACAGGCATAAATAATAAGGCAAACAAACAAGCAGCCCCCATTTCATACAAAGTAATCTGATAAGGTGAATGCTTAAGTGTCAACCGACCGTTGAATACTGAAAATAAAGCTCCCAAAAAAGCCGAAACCAAAGCCATCGTCAACCCAATCCAATAGCCTGTCTCAAACTGGAAAATCACCAACAACCCCGAAATCACCAACAATCCCAAGGCAACCTCATACCATTTGATCTTGGTTCGATTGATTATTGGCTCTATAAAGGCGGTCCACAGGGAGGTAGTGGCCATTCCTGCAAGGCAAACAGACGCTGTAGAAACCCTCGCCGACCAGAAAAAGAAAATCCAATGAAGTGAAATCAAGACTCCGACACCTGCAATTTTTATGAGTTCGGGAAAGGAAACAACCATAGACTTTCTCCGGAAAACCATCACCAAAGCAATTCCGATTGTCGCAATCAAAGTCCGGTAAAATACCAGCTCCAGGGAAGGCAAACTGATCAACAATCCCAAAATCGCAGAAAAACCCCAGATCAAAACAATGAAATGAAGTAGAATATAATCCCTGACTGTGGCCTTGCCGGTCATTTATCGAGGGACTGTCTTATATAGGATCAATCCCGTTACCCCAAACACAATGTTGGGAAGCCAAACTGACAATATGGGATACTGAGAACCACCTTCGGCGAAAGTTCTGGAAAGAATGAAAAGTAAGATGTAAACAAAGGCCAATAAAAATCCCATGGCAATCTGAAATCCGGAACCACCCCGTGATTTTCTTGCAGACATGATTACACCGATGAAAGTCAGGATCAATGCTGCAAATGGCGACATAAACCTCACATACCGCTCAATTCGATAGAAGTTCACGTTATCCGCACCACGATCTTCCATGATTTTGATCTGCCTGCTTAGCTCAGGGAGCTTTAAGGTTTCATGGTGGTTTTCCGGCAGGTCAAAATCCGCCGGAGTAATCGACAAAACCGTATCTAATTCTTTTCCGACGGTAAATTCTTCGCCTCTCTCGTGTAGTTTGCGAAGCCGCCAGTTTTCAAGTCTCCAGACATTTTTAGCAGTATCCCACTGGATTCGGTCCGAGGAAAGTTTAGCAATTAGCTGTCCATCTCTGATCTCTTCCAGTGTAAAATTATGCCCGGTATTCCCCGTTTTAAAAAAACGGGTCAAATAGACGTAAGCATCTGGCCCCACTTTGATGTGGATATTCGGATCAGTTGAAGCTTGTCCTTTATCCAAATAGGTAATTCTAAATTGGGTGACACCTGCTGTGGCACCTGGTAAAATCCAGCCATTCAGCAAAAAACTTATGGCTCCGATCATTGCTGCCGCAAAAAGAAATGGTCTGAGAAGCCTGACAAAACTTACTCCCGAACTGAGAATTGCAATTATTTCGGTTCTTCCGGCCATTTTGGAAGTAATGAAAATAACGGCTATAAAAACCGTAATCGGGGTCAAGAGATTATTTAGGTAAAGTCCGTAATTCCCCATGTATTTGAGGATTTCATTTGCAGGAACAGAGTTGCGGATATACGCATCGTTCTTTTCGGTGAAGTCCAAAACCAATACAATTAGGATCAACATGACCACCACAAAAAAGTAGGTCTTAAGAAATTCCTTAATAATCAGCTTGTCTAGAATTTTCATTTTACAGCCTGGTACTCACTTTCTTCACCATATGATCTTTCCAAACGGCAAAATCACCCGCCAGGATATGTTCTCGAGCCTGATTGACCAGCCAAAGATAGAAGGATAGGTTGTGGATACTGCCTATCTGTGCTGCCAGGATTTCTTTGGATGCGGTCAGGTGTCTCAAGTAGGCTTTTGAATAGAAAGTACTGGCATAATTACCAATCGCGGGATCTATCGGGGTGAAGTCATCCTTCCATTTTTCGTTTTTGATATTGATGATACCTTCCGAGGTGAAGAGCATGCCGTTTCTGGCATTCCGGGTTGGCATCACGCAATCAAACATGTCCACGCCCAAGGCGATACACTCCAGAATATTGGCAGGTGTACCAACTCCCATCAGGTAGCGAGGCTTGTCAATCGGCAAAATATCTGTAACCAATTCGGTCATTTCATACATCATTTCGGCGGGTTCTCCCACCGAGAGTCCACCGATTGCGTTGCCATCTCTTCCTTGTGAGGCTATAAATTCCGCACTTTGCTTACGCAAATCTTTAAAAACAGATCCCTGAATAATCGGAAAAAGTGTTTGCCTGAATCCATATTTCCCATCTGTTGAGTCAAATCGATCGATGCATCGCTTTAGCCATCGATGAGTCATCTCCATGGATTTTCTGGCGTACCCGTATTCACAGGGATAAGGAGTACATTCGTCAAAGGCCATGATGATATCAGCTCCGATTGTACGCTGAATGTCCATCACATTTTCGGGAGTAAACTCATGTTTGGATCCATCGATGTGGGACTTGAACATTACCCCTTCTTCCTTGATTTTGCGGGTACCCGCAAGTGAAAAAACCTGATATCCACCACTATCTGTCAAAATAGGACGATCCCAACCGTTGAATTTGTGTAGGCCTCCGGCTTTTTCCAGAATTTCCAATCCTGGCCGCAAGTATAAATGGTAGGTATTTCCAAGAATGATCTGGGCTTTGATGTCTTCTTTCAATTCCCGCTGGTGGACAGCCTTAACAGTACCTGCGGTACCCACCGGCATAAAAATCGGAGTTTGAATTTCTCCGTGGTCAGTGATCAGTGTACCCGTACGGGCTTTGGTTTTAGCGTCCTTTTGTCCTAGAGTAAACTTCATAATGAAATCAGAGCCTGTAGAAATCCCCTACAATGTGTCCGGTTTGGCCTGCAAAAATATCCACTTATTCTTAAATGACTTGCTGAAATTGATTTTATATTTGCCCAGCAAAATCGACCTATGGGCCTATTTTTACTCTGGTTTTTCTTTGGCATCGGCGTTATCATACAGTTAGTTTACCTCCTGGTGATATTCGGACGAACAGCCTGGTTCAAATCATTACACAAGTCTTCGAAAAACCAAAACCCTGAAGAGGGTGTGACTGTTCTTGTCGCAGCTCACAACGAATTTCAAAATCTCAAAGTCCTCATCCCCAAACTCTTCGAGCAGGATTACCCCAAATTTGACGTAATGATCGTCAACGACAAAAGTACTGACCGTACCAAACGTCTCCTGGAAGAAATGATGGAAATTTATCCAAAACTTCGTTCGGTAACGATCAAATACACCCCCAAACATGTCACTTCGAAAAAATTTGCGCTGACCCTTGGTATCAAAGTGGCCAAAAATGACGTCATCCTTTTGACAGACGCAGATTGTATGCCTACAAGTGACCAATGGATTCGGAAAATGACCTCACCGGTGCGAGAAGAAGGGAAAACCTTTGCTCTTGGATACTCCGGCTATGAAGTCAAATCGAGTCTTTTAAACAAGTGGATCCAGTTTGAAACAATTCTGACAGCACTTTTTTACTTTTCTTTTGGTCTTTGGAACGCTCCTTTTATGGGTGTGGGCAGAAATCTTTGCTATCGCAAAAGTTTTTTCATGGACGTGAAAGGTTTTAAGGGAATATGGCATCTGGTGGGTGGAGATGATGACCTTTTTGTCAACCAATATGCCACCGGCAAAAACACCTCCCTTGTCCTAGATCCTGAGGCAAACACTACGTCGATTCCAAAAGAAACATGGAAAGAATACCTGATACAGAAAAAACGCCATCTGTATGCAGGACAATATTACCGGGCAGAAGACAAGCGGAAAATTGGTTTATTTCCACTTTCTCATGGATTATTCTGGGTTGGAGGCCTTGGATTGCTGATTTATTTCGGAGTTGGGCAACAATGGGAACAATTTCTAATCGTTTTGGGTATTGTTTTAATACGATCCTTTTTGGTAGTCCGGATTTTCAACTCTGCTTCCAAAAAGCTTCATGGTTCCACTCCACCAATGAACGTCCTGCTTAATGATTTTATGTATCTGGGCTATTTTTGGGTTTTGGGATCTGTATCTTACCAGGCAAAAGACATCCAATGGAAATAAATGAACGCGGTTTTTCGAACAAAGCACTCGAAGATTTTGATCTGATCGACAAAGCTGTCATTGAAAAAGACCAGCAGGCTTACGCTACCCTGATGAAGCGGTACAAAAAAGCCGTTTATTTCATGATTCTGAAAATGATCCGTGATGCAGACGATGCTGAGGATCTGACAATGGAAGCTTTTGCCAAAGCTTTCAGAAATCTGGAGCGATTCAAAAAAGACTACACATTCAGTACTTGGCTTTTTCGTATTGCCACAAACAATACCATTGACTTTATCCGAAAGAAAAAGCTCAAAACCATGAGCCTGAACAATACGCTTTCGGATGACAGTGGCAATTCAGTCAATATCGACGTTGAGGACGATGACAACAATCCACAGGACCAGTATATCCGTTCCCAGCGAATCGATATGGTTAGGATTTTCGTGGATAAACTTCCGGCTAAATATCGAAAACTAGTTCAGCTGCGCTACTTTGACGAGCTTTCCTATGAGGAAATCGCCCAAGAACTCGACAAGCCGTTAGGCACGGTCAAAGCCCAACTTCACCGCTCCAGGGAATTGCTTTACGAAATCGCCGCTGGCAAAGAAAACCACATCTGATGAATTCAGGCACTTCACTGATCCTTTCCTATTTCCCTAATCTGAGCGAAACTCAAATCTCACAATTTGACCGGCTTCAGGAACTTTACGAAGACTGGAATTCCAAAATCAACGTGATCAGTCGCAAAGACATGGATCAGTTTTATATCCATCATGTGTTGCATTCGCTAGGAATTGCCAAAGTGATGGAGTTCAAACCTGAGACAAAAGTATTAGATATCGGTACAGGAGGAGGTTTTCCAGGAATCCCGTTGGCCATTCTTTTTCCTGAAACACATTTTCATTTGGTCGACTCCATTGGCAAAAAGATCACTGTGGTCAAAGATGTCGCTAAGCAATTGAAGCTTTCAAATGTCGAAGCACAGCAGGCCAGGGCGGAAGAATTGGTTAGGAAATATGACTTTGTGGTCAGCCGCGCAGTCACTCAGATGGTCAATTTTTATCCTTGGGTAAAAGGGAAAATCAAAAAAGAAGACTTCAACGAATTCCAAAACGGCATACTTTACCTCAAAGGCGGAGATGTCGATGAAGAGATGGAAGCCTTGGACAAATCCTATGTGGTCTACCATTTGGAAGACTATTTCAAAGAAGATTTTTTTCAGACCAAAAAGGTGGTCTATATGCCTTGGGAGGATAAACGGTGAAAATTTATTTTCCTGAATTTCAGTAGCATAAAAACCCAAAGCCGTAAGGGATAAGGTTATTTCACCACCCATGCAATACTCTGTTTTTAGGAACTTGGACTTGCGCCTATTGGCATTTTTGAGGTTAGAATAATCGCTAGTTCTTCTTTTTGTAGCTATCTGTGAAAATGATTTTTCCAAAATTCACTCACCCCAATTATCTCACTAAGATTTTTTAACAAAATAGTTACGCTATTTTTAAAAAATAATTAATAATATAACAGCGTTAAAACGCTTATCAGAATAAACATTTGGTGACTGCCGATTTTTTTCGAAAGACACTCCTTGATTGAGAGAATTTTTGAATTCGTCAATCATTAGGCAAAGAAGAAGGAAGTGAATGACCTCTTTTTTTGAAGTCGCGCTTCAAGGGGAAGTATATGATCATGGCCATGAAAGGGTTGCGAAAGTAAAGCACCTGCATTTTCAACTTAGCCAGATTCATCCAATTTCCATTCAATCTTGGCCTTGTCATCTTTGGCAAAGATGCAGTGGTCATGATTTTGGAATGGAGTCTAGTTTTAGTCTTTGATTTTATAGTTGAAAAATATAACACTGAAAAAATGAAAATTTTCCTTTCATTCCTTCTTTTGCTTGCTATCACTTTTGCTTCGCAAGCCCAATCCAAACTTACTATTCGGGGAACAGTCAAAGACACCACCAACGTCCCGCTTGACTACACCTCTGTACTTCTCCTTAGTCCTAAAGATTCTGCCCTGGTGGCTTACACTTTGACTAATAAAGCCGGAGAATACCAATTCAAGAACGTGGATCGGCAACCACTGCTCATCAAAGCCACCTATATGGGCTACCTACCCATCCAAAAGGAACTCGTACTGCCCGAAACAGATGTTTTGGAAGTGGAGGAGATTCGCTTAATGCCCATCTTACAGGAACTTTATGAGGTAGTGGTGAAAGCCGCCAAAGCGCCTTTGATGATGCGTGGCGACACCCTGGAATACGATGCCAGCAAATTTAAAGTACCGCCAGGAGCGACCCTGGAAGAACTGCTCCGCAAGCTACCCGGAATACAGATCGACAAGGATGGAAATATTGTTGCCCAAGGACAACAAGTTCAGAAGGTAACGGTAGATGGAAGGCGCTTTTTTGGAGGAAACACCAAAATGGCAACGCAAAACCTAAATGCCGAATCAATAAGCAAGCTTCAGCTATTTGACGACAAGTCAGAACAGTCCAAACTCACAGGAGTGGAGGACGGAGTGAAGGAAAAAACCTTGAATGTGGAGCTAAAGGAAGAAGCCAAAAAAGGAGGTTTTGGAAAGATTTCAGCGGCAGGAGGAACAGACGAGAGATGGACTGCAAATGCCTCATACAATAAATTTGATAAAGTAAACCAATTTTCAGTCATCGGCTATGGCAACAATGTCAACCAATCCGGTCTAAGTTGGGATGACCTACAGGAGTTTAGAGGGAGCAGTGCTTTCCAATTTGGCGACACCGGCGACTTTGGTTTTAATGGAAGTGGTGGAATGAATTATATTTCTTTTTCAGGTGGGGACAATGAGGAATCATTTGAAATCCCCTTCAACAATCTTAACTCAGGTTTTTCCAACAATCAGGCAATTGGAGTCAATTACAACTACCTGAAAGGCAAAAAGGACTTCAGCAGCAACTATTTCTATAGCCGCAGTGATCAAATTCTGGAGAGCGTCAATAGCAGAACCAACTTCCTACAGGACAATACCTCCTTCACTTCCACTGACCAAAGCGTACAAAATAACATAGCAGGTCACCATCGGTTAAATCTTCGATTTCAAAATGAATTAGACAGCACCAACACCATCACCATAAACGCAAAGGGAAGGCTAAGTACACTTAGTACCTCATTGCTCAGCCATCAGGAGCTGATAAGCAACAGCATAGTGCAAAGCCAATTGGACCGAAACAACCAATCAGACAAATGGTCAGGAGCTTTTCAAGGCACGGCAATTTATAGGCATAAATTCAAAAAAAATGGGCGGAATTTTGCTGCCAGCATCAGTGATACATGGAGCAAGGCAGACCAGGATGGCATTCAAAAAGCCGTAGCCGAAATGATGGATTCAACGGACCCGAATACCTATTTCCAAAGCTTGGATCAGGTGATCCAGGCATTGAATGGCTCAAACCTGATCAAGTCAAGCTTGCTCTATGTCGAACCTATCAAGAATATTTTCTTCTGGGAGACTTTCTACAATTTCAGCCAATCCACAAGCGAAACAAACCGCCAGGTATACGATGTGGAGAGAAGTGACATTAGAGAGCTAAATCCTGACCTCAGCCGGTTTTTTGACAACAAAATTACCTATAACAGGTTTGGCTCCAGTTTCCGATATGCGAACAAAGGCTCTAACCTAAGCGTGGGATTAGCCGCATCCGACTACCGACTCAACGGGCAATTTTCAGTGATAGAAGGTAGTGAGATCCTTGGCAGGGTTGACAAGAACTACCTCAATTTCACCCCCAATGTATCATACTGGAAAACCATGAAGGGCAACAAGCGAATCAATGCAAGCTATGCCATGGGTGTGACTCCGCCAAGTATCGCGGACCTCCAGCCGTACAAGGACATTTCCAATCCGCTCTATATCCGTGAAGGAAATCCTGATCTTGAGCCGGAAGTGTCCCATTCTTTCAATACTGGATACAATATGTATGATCCTGCTACATTTATAAATTTCCAGTTTTCCTTGAATTCGACATTCTACGAGAGCCAGGTGGTTCAAAACCAAAGCATAGACCCTGAAACCTTTGTCACTACTTATAAGGCAGGAAATGTTTCCGGTGGACAGCGCTATTTTTCATATGTAGGTTTTGGGTTTCCTATCGTGAAAACCAAAATTAACGCATACTTAACTGCAAATCCATCCTATACTAAAAGCCTCGCCCTAATCAACTCCATCGAAACAGAGACAAATACCTTTAGCCATAACGTTGGGTTAAATTTAGACTTGACCCCGATAGAATGGCTCAGTCTATATGCAGGCACATCGTTCCGTCTGAGCAAAACCAAGTACGAACAGAATCCCTCCCAGAACCAGGACATTGTAAACTTGAGTGCTTACACGAATATGAACGTTAAGCTTCCCAAAGATTTCTACTTTGACATGAAATTCAACTACAACCGATTTGAGAACGAAAGCTTTGGATTTAACCAGGAAGTGCCCATTCTAAATGCCTTTATCTATAAACTTATCGGCGAGGCTAAAAAATGGGAAGTCAGACTCTCTGCATACGATATCTTCAAACAAAATCAAACTATCAGTCAGTACGCAGGTCAAAACTTCGTTTCGACTGGAAGAATTGAGACTTTGTCTAGATATTTCCTACTCGGAGTGACTTACAACATGCGGGGAGTAGAAGTGAAAAATAGAAGATAATTTAAACTAGCAGCTGACCTTAATAACAATGAAATCAAAATTTCTAAAAACCATTGTGCTGATCCTGATAAGCACAGGACTTAGAGCCCAAAATATCGTGGGTGAGGTAGAATACCGTTACAAAATTTTCTATGACAAAATCTATTCAAGCTTGCCCCACCTTACCCAGCAGGAAAGGGATAGAATCCTACTTAGCTGGGGTAATCCTGAAGGCTACAGTACCCGGATGAAACTCCAGTTTTGGCCGGAAAAAAGTCTCTACACTTTCGGCGCCCCCTATGAGGTGCGCAGCTATTCCTGGCAAGTAGAAGACTATATCATTGAAAACAATCTAGAAGAGCAAACCTATCTGAAGTACATGGATCAAATGGGCAAAACTTACATAGTCCGTGATAGCCTAAACGCTCCAAAATGGAGGGTAATGAACGAAATACGGGATATTCTTGGACACATGTGTATGAAAGCCGTGGCTGAAGACAGCATAAAAGGCCAAAAGATCACGGCTTGGTTTGCCTCAGATATACCGGTTCCCGTCGGCCCCGAAGAGCAATTCGGCCTGCCGGGTTTGATTTTAGCCTATGACATCAACGACGGAATGCTGATCGTCGAAGCCGAGAAAATCACATTTGG
>DATIAI010000535.1:0-5954 GCA_035458065.1 Algoriphagus sp.
CGTAGTGTAGAAACTGGCCTTGTGGACCTAGGCAAACCAACTTACAACCAGTTCGGAAACCCGGGTCAATGGCCATCACGGATTTTTCTCCCAAAGGGGATCCAAGAAGCAACTGACGGAGATTTTCAGCAAACACTCGGATTGCCTCCTGATCCGCTTTTTTCTTCGTCAAAAGCCGAACTTCCGTCTCCATACTTGGCTTGAGCAATCTTCGATAACAATCCTTGATCGCCAGTTTCACTTGATCCACAGCGGAGTTGGCGGCGTTTTCCAGGATATTCTGTTCGATTACCGCTATCGCGGAAAGCTCCTCCGGACAGGCATCCAACATCAGAAACAACTCTTTCTCCCCTCTTCGCATCGCCAAAACCCGGTGAGATGGAGCAGTTTTAATCGGTTCAGACCACTCGAAATAATCTTTGTATTTGATGGCTTCATTCTCTTTTCCGGGAATTACACGGGAAGTAAAAGTCCCTTCATCCAAGAAAAGTTTTCGCATTTTTTCCCGAAGTGGAGCACTTTCGTTAATCCACTCAGCCATGATATCACGGGCACCTTGAAGTGCTTCCTCCACGGTTTTCACCTCTTTTTCCTCACTTAAATATTGCTCAGCTTCTTTCTCAAGATCAAACGAAGCCTGCGAAAAAATCCGTTCAGCAAGCGGTTCAAGACCTTTTTCCCGGGCAATGGTGGCTTTGGTTCTCCGCTTAGGTTTGTAAGGTAAATAGATGTCTTCCAGCTTGGACATTGTCTCAGCAGCATCAATCGATTTCTTCAATTCAGGACTGAGCTTACCCTGTTCCTCGATGGACTTTAGAATCGCCTCTCTTCTTTTGTCCAATTCCCGAAGCTGCTCAATCCGGTCCCTAATCGCAGAAACCTGTACTTCATCCAAGGTCCCGGTGGCTTCTTTTCGGTATCGGGAAATAAAAGGAACTGTCGCTCCTCCGTCCAAAAGCTCAATAGTAGCCTGAACTTGATGGGGTTTTACCTGGAGTTCAGCGGCGATTTTGATCTCGTATTGCATAGTATTTGGGGTAATTCAATTCAAATTGGAGTTGCAAGATAAACTTCCAACGAAGGAGAAATGAGCTTTATGTGCGGCTTGTCACTAAGAAGCTGGAAATGTGGGGGTAATTTTGATTTCGGATTTACGATTTCGGATTTCGGATTCCCAAACTTCAAAATTCGATATTCTTCATTCAGCGTTCGAATTGAAAGATTGGTATCCGAACACAAAAAGATTGATATCCGAACACAAATCTTCGAAGTTCTTAAAAACCTCGTATTTCGTAAATCGTAATTCGTAATTAAAATATGGATTGGAAAAAAGAATTTAAGTCTTGGGGTCTGATTTTGGCCTTTTTCGCATTTCTCTATTTCACTGGCATGCTTCCTGTGATTCAGGGCGCACTTCAGTCGGTATTACTTTCTACCGGATTGATGAAGCCGAAAATCGAAATTCCCGACCTGACCGATCAGAAATTTGACTATCGGGGTCAGTTCAAAGACTTTGAAGGAAATGTCATCGACTTACAGGACTATCGTGGAAAAACCGTTTTCATCAACCTTTGGGCCTCTTGGTGCGGTCCCTGCCGTGCTGAAATGCCGCACATTTCCGAGCTATATAAATCCGTGAAAGATACCCCCGACCTTGAGTTCCTGATGATTGGTTTGGATAATGATATCGAGAAAAGCCGAGGATTTATTGAGGGAAAATCCTGGGATTTCCCCTCCGTCCATGCCAGTTTTGGAATCAACCAAAGTCTGCAAAGCGAATCCATTCCCACTACAATGGTGGTAAACAAAGAAGGAAAAATCGTCTTTTACCAGCAGGGTATGAGCAATTTCAACACGGACGAGTTTAGAAACTTCCTTCTTTCACTATAGAAAAATCTTCTTTTTAAGCCCAAAAAGGGCTTTTTCTTTGTCAACAGGTTTGTCGAATTAATGATTTGTCGTAATCTTAACGCCCAACCCAAGTAACCAATGAAAAAGTCCTCTATTTTAATCCTATGGGCATTTTTTGCTGTACTCCCTACTTTTGCCCAAAAATCTGTGCTCTGGTATGAGCAGCCATCCGAAAAATGGGAGGACGCACTTCCGATTGGAAATGGCAGACTGGGAGCAATGGTTTTTGGCATTCCCGGTAAAGAGCGGATTCAACTCAATGAGGACTCCATGTGGCCCGGTGGCCCGGATGATTGGGGATTGGCTGATGGAAATAGGGCCGATTTGGATCAAATTCGTGACTTTCTAATCGCCGGAGATCATCAAAAAGCCGATTCACTTTTGGTGTTGAAATTTTCCAGAAAAGAAATCACCCGTTCCCATCAAACCATGGGTGATCTGTGGATGGATTTCAACTGGGATGCAGTTACCGATTACAAGCGCAGTCTGAGTCTTGACGAGGCGATTTCTCTTACCGAATTTAAGAGTGAAGGTCATGCGGTGACTCAGGAGGTTTTTGCCTCCGCTCCCAATCAGGCAATTTTGATCAAACTTCACACAACACACCCAGCCGGATTCCGTGGTTTGATCCGCATGGATCGGCCAAAGGATCAGAACTTTCCCACTGCTGAAACCAAAGCTTTGAATGACAACCTGCTCGAAATGAAAGGAATGGTTACCCAGCGTGGAGGACAGCTTGATTCCAAACCACTTCCAATCTTGAACGGAGTAAAATTCAGAGTTCTTCTGCTTGCGCAAAATCAGGACGGTGAAATCAAGGCAAGTCCGGAAGGACTTCAGGTCAACGGAGCAAAAGAAATCTACCTGAAACTGGTGGCTGAAACCAGCTATTATCACACAGATTTTGAAAAAAAGGCAGAATCCAATCTGGACGAAATCGCATTTAGCAGTTGGGGCCAACTTCAGCAAGCCCATGTGAGGGAATACAAATCATGGTTTGACCGGATGAGTCTGACTCTGGGCGAGGACACAAAGGATGAAATCCCCACTGACCAGCGAATCAAAAATGCGAAGACAGGAAAACAGGATCTCCATCTTGAAAAACTACTTTTCGATTTTGGGCGCTATCTTCTGATCTCTTCCTCTCGTCCCGGCACCAATCCCGCAAACCTTCAGGGACTTTGGAATCAGCACATTTCAGCTCCCTGGAATGCAGATTACCATTTGAACATTAACCTTCAGATGAACTATTGGCCTGCAGAAGTAACCAATCTGAGTGAGCTTCACGGACCACTTTTTGACTTTGCGGATGCGCTGATCGAAAACGGAAAAAAGCCCGCATCGGTAAATTTCAACATGAAAGGAGCCATGCTCCCTCATACCACAGATCTCTGGAAAATCCCCTTTTTACAATCTTCCACTGCTTATTGGGGAAGCTGGATAGGTGCGGGAGGCTGGCTTGGAAGGCACTATTGGGAACATTATTTATTTACACAGGATCGTGATTTTCTTGAAAAAAGGGCACTTCCGGCATTTGAGCAAATTGTTCTTTTCTATTCCGACTGGCTGATCACAGATCCTAGAGATGGAACCTTGGTGTCCGCACCTTCAACTTCTCCCGAAAATCAGTTTATCAATACAAAAGGTAAAATGGCAGCCTCCACCATGGGAGCAGCGATGGATCAGCAACTGATCGCGGATATTTTTGCCATTTATCTGAAATCCAATGAAATCCTGGGTAGAAGATCTGTGCTGACCGATAAGATTCAAAGTCAGCTCGGCCAACTTCGGCCGGGAATCCAACTGGGTTCAGATGGTCGAATTCTGGAGTGGGATCGGGAATACGAAGAACCTGAAAAAGGTCACCGTCACATGTCGCATCTCTATGCATTCCATCCCGGAGCAGGAATCACCAAACGTGAAACCCCGGAACATTTCGAAGCAGTGAAAAAGACGCTCGACTATCGGCTTGCAAACGGCGGAGCAGGAACTGGTTGGTCACGGGCCTGGCTGATCAACTTCTCTGCACGATTGATGGATGGTGAAATGGCCCATGAACATATCCAAAAGTTGTTGGCTACTGGATTGTTCAACAACCTGTTTGATGCCCATCCACCATTCCAGATTGACGGGAATTTTGGTTACACAGCCGGTGTGGCCGAGATGCTCCTACAGTCTCATGAAGAAGGAATTATCAGCGTTTTGCCGGCATTGCCTAAAGCATGGCAAAGTGGTTCGGTAAAAGGAATGAAAGCCAGAGGCGGCTTTACGTTGGATTTCACCTGGGAAGCAGGAGAAGTAAAAACAGTCAAAGTTCACTCTGCAAAAGGCAATAAAGTCATCCTTTTTGCCGACGGATCTGAGATCGATTTAGAGTTGCGAGCCGGAGAAAGTATAGAAATGGAGTTTTGAAAACATTAAATCCTTTTCCCCTTAACCGAAATCACATACTGATACGCAGAATCAAGGGATTTTTGCCTTTGGCTGACATATCTGATTAGCGACAGGATGGTGAATACAAGGCTCAAAACACCTTCAATCCACCTTTCTTGCGCAAAAGCCCAGACCCCTGCGATAAATAAAACCACGGCAAAACTTCTGAAAAACTTGGATTCTGCGATATGCTTTTCCACAGCCTGATACAGCATAGGCTGGTGCTGCATGAGATAAGCCAATGACCATTTGAATGCATTGAAATACTTTCGATCGATCTCCCCGATCTCGCTATTTTTAATTTGGATCACAACCTTCACCAAGGTATCATCAGGCCATTTCCATTCTTTGACTTTGTTGAAAACAACATCATCCAAATAACTGGCTACGATGTGAATGAAGTGCCCCATGACATAGCTGGAAGCGGCAAAAATTGCACCCAACATCCAATCCTCTGAGATCCCGTCCAGCATTTGCCAGTCTTGTATCCATCCCGATTGCCAAACCAATCCAACTAAAAATCCCCCGGGCAACAAAATTGAAAGCAGGTCCAGCAAACCCAAATTGAACTTTTCGATCATATAATTTTGATTTTCAACTTATTAATCTAAAGCAAAATCTAGAAATCTGAAGCCTTCTAAATGGCTTATTCACTTAATCTCTGATAAAAGTCAGTCAACAACCAAGCTTAAAGCACTGATTGAGGAGGGTTCGGGAGGTAATTTTGAGTCTTCATTCGAATTACTTACCCGCGTAAAAACAATGTTTCAACCTTCAGGACTTCACACCTTTCATATCCCGGTCATGGGTTTGGGATATACCGTCGACACACCGCTTAAAGTTGCCAAATTCGGAATCTCCAGCGTAGTCTCCATTATGGATGATTTTCTTTTGGAAGACATGCGAAAAATTCACTCCAAGAAACTCCATTTGGCTTTTTCTCCGATTTCTGACTCAGAAGAGGACTATCGGGCGAAAAGGGTTCAGGCTTACCTGGATCTACTGGATACTGCCATCCATGCCCAAATGGAAGAAATGAAAACTGAAAATTGGGAAAAAGAAGGAACGATGAATCAGTTGGTTGCACTGCTTCCTCAAAACAGCAAAGTTGCCCGACTTTTTGAAGAATACAGATTGGCAGATCCCTTGGTAAAAAACGGATTGAAGTCCAAAATTCTCAACTTATTGAAACCTGGTTCGATTGATGTCAATATCATGACCAAAGTCGATAAGCTCAATTATGACAAAGAAGGCAACGAACTTCCGCGTGAATATTCCGATGCCTTGTCAGCACTGAGAGGATTTTCCAAAAGCAAATTGGAAGCTTCCGTAGTTTTTTCCGCGGGAATGAACCCGGCCCTATATAGTTATGCGGAGCAGTTTGCTGACTTTTTCCCTGACGAAAATGGAAATATCAAAAAGCGGATTATCCTCAAAGTGAGCGATTACCGTTCTGCTTTGATTCAGGGTAAATTCTTGGCGAAAAAAGGATTGTGGGTTTCTGAATTTCGGATCGAATCAGGTCTGAACTGTGGAGGCCATGCTTTTGCCACAGATGGCTTTTTGGCAGGCCCGATCTTGGAAGATTTCAAAATCAATAGAAAAGAATT
>DATIAI010000536.1:0-2035 GCA_035458065.1 Algoriphagus sp.
CTGAAGCGAAAGCGATCACATAAATCCCAAATCCCAGCAAGGCGAGAAATCCAGCGCCGATCAATTTGTACAGCCTGAAAACCAAGGCCACGAAAAAGATCAGGATAAAGAAAGCCCCAAATGCTGCTCTGGAAGCGGAAAAAACCAAACTCCCCAGAGTACAAACCATCACCAAAATGTAGGGCCAGCTATATTCTCTTTTCGAAGTCAAAAACCAAATCAGACCTGCCGCAAAACCCATCAGGACTGAACTCGCCAATTCCAGAGGATCGGAGAAAAAGCTGGCCAGCCTCTTGGTTACAGCTTGGGTTTCAAAGGTCCAAGTCAATCCGAAATTGCCTGTGGGATCAATGTTATTGATTGCCTGATTGTACAGAGAATAACCTGTGAACTGCTGTAAATGAGCTCCCAGAAGGTAGTTTTCGATGCAGTTGACCAGAAAGGCCCCTATCGCTACCGCGAAAATCAATTTAAAAATCCAACCGATTTCGATTTCGTCAAATCGAGTATTTCTTCCCAGAAAATAAACCAATCCCGGAATCAACATGCCTTTAAAGTACAGGGCCTTATTCAGAAAGGAAGCTTGTCCCAGAGGTAGAAGCAGGTACAAAAATGCCAGGCTCAATAATGCCAGCATAAACCAGTCAGTTGACTGAAGCCGAAACGGGTAATCGAAAATTCTTTTTTGATAAAAGATAAAGACGAGGATGGCCACTAATACCACAGCTTCCTTTAGCACCTGAAATATTCCAACCATTTCCGGAGAGCGGGTAGCCAGAAAAATTACACTGAGACTCGTGATGTAAAAGGGAAGGTAAGCCGCCAGAAAAAAAATGAAATAGCTCCATTTCCCTTTGAAAATCATCTCCTGAAGCACCCACAAAAATCCGGCGCCTACAGTAAAGGCAATCACTATGAAAAATATCAATGCCATTTTGGTGCGGATTGTAGAGGTTCGGTGAGTCCTTGACGGATGCCCCGGGCTACAGCTTTAAGTTTTTGAAACCTTCCCCTGATCAGAAAATAACCCATCCAGATCAAGAATCTTCCTAGATTATAAGTGACTCCTCCAAGAGTTTGGGTTAAATTCTTCGTCCTTTGGCTGATGCCTCGAATCAAAAAAAACTGGTTCCGAACATTGTAATAAAAGACATTGGCGCTGAGAGTACCCTCGGAGTGTCTTTTCTTCGAAGAAGCTCCTGCCTCATGATAAATAACCGCTTTTTCAGCAAGGGCAATCCCAAAACCTGCTTTGCGAAATCGAAGGGACCATTCCACATCTTCAAAGTAAGCGAAGTACTGCTCATTGAGAAGTCCCGATTCCAAAATCGCCTCTCTTGAAATCAAAATGCAGCAGCCGGTTGCCCAGTCTAATTCTGAGTTTTTAGGGCGATAATCTGAAATTGGCTCCCGATCTCCCAAAGTAATTGCCCTACAGATTGAGGGGATCCATTTGCCGCCGGCACTCCAGATTTTCTTTTTGTCATTAAGAAAAAGTATCATGGGCTGAACCACTCCCAACCTCGGATTCTGAATGAATTTTAGCATCATTTCTCCCAAGAAATCCGGTTCCACCTCCGTGTCATTGTTAAGGAGCAATACATGGGAATAGCCCTGATTCAATGCAAACCGGATTCCTACGTTATTACCGCCTGCAAATCCTAGATTTTCTGAATTTTGGATCAGTTCGACATCAGGAAAGGCTTTTTTTAATCTTGCTCCTTCCTCGTTTTGTGAATCATTATCCACCAAGATTACCTTGAAATCAGGGAAATCAACTTTGCGCAGCGAATCCAAACAAGCCTGAGTAAAGTCAAACCCGTTCCAGTTGACTAAAATAATCGCGACTGAAGTCTCAGGAGTAAAAGCCATGAAACAAGGTTCGATTGTGTCTGTAAAGCAGCACCAGACAAATGAAGAACACGATGATTTCGGTAGAAATAATGCCAATGCAAAGACCGATTCCTCCCATCTTGGAGGTCAGGAGTGCTGAGACTGCAACCATGTAAACACACATCATCCAACTGGCCTTAAA
>DATIAI010000537.1:0-6360 GCA_035458065.1 Algoriphagus sp.
CCCTTTTGTCCTTACGCTGATAGGATTCAATCATTATTGGACAGGATTCTCGGATGCGCCTTTTCAATGGCATCTTCACGGAATATCAGCCACAGCATGGTATATCATCCTGATAATTCAACCCTGGCTTTATCATAATCGACCCATCCGTATCCACAAGAAAGTCGGAATTTTCGGGGTAATTCTGGCGGGCTTTGTCGCAGCCTCAGCTTTGGGGGTGATCCGGGGGAATATGCTGGCTACACCAGAAAGTCCCCTCTATGAGGTTCGCTACAGTCTTTCCCTCCTGGATTGTATCTTTATCAGCGGTTTTATTTTCTCAGTGATAGCCGCCATTTGGAATTCAAGAAAAACCCAGATCCATTCCCGATGGATGATCAGTACGGTTTTTTGGGTCTTGTCTCCCGCCACCACAAGGTTATCTTTTATCCCTTTGGGAATAATATATCAGCCTGCCAAGTTTTCGGATTTTCCCTTCAACTGGTCTGATGTGTTCAACTGGAACCAGTTTATAATTTTCCTGGTAGTCTTGTTCCTGATTATTCTGGATTATAGAAAGGAGAAAAAAGTGTACTCCTCCTATGTATTGGTGGCAGTGGTTCAGCTTTTGGCCATCCCGATATTGCTGGGATTGAAGGATTCCGCAGCTTTGATTTCTTTGATGAATTCTATTTTCAAAGTCTAGAATTCAAACCTGCCCCAAATAACCTTCAATTAGGGTTGCCAAAACGGAATCCCATCCAGGCACCAAATGCCATCAAAACCAAAGTAATCAAACCCAGTAAAACCAGTACGTTCAATGGCATTTCCCAGTCTTCCGACCCGATTTTGAATTTGATTGGTTTTTTCCAGTCCATGGGAAAGAATTTGAAATTAGAAGTTTGAGATTAGAAATTGCTGAAATTCCCTGGGTGTCCGAATTTCAAATTTTGATTTTCAAATCTCAAATTACTTTTTGAGCACCGCTTTCCAGCCCTTTTCCTCGAGTTGAGCTGCAGATTCTTCGACTTTTTCTCGAAGGCCTTTTTTGAAGGTATCCATTTTGGCGCCCACCTCAGAATCGTAAGCTCCGACAATCGAAGCTGCAAGAATCCCTGCATTTTTCCCTCCGTTCAGGGCAACTGTTGCTACCGGAATTCCACTCGGCATCTGCAAAATGGATAATATACTGTCCCAACCATCAATGGAATTGGAGCTCTTGACGGGCACACCTATTACAGGAAGACTGGTGAGGGAAGCAACCATCCCCGGAAGATGGGCAGCTCCCCCAGCTCCGGCAACGATCACTTTGATCCCGCGCTCCCGGGCTGACTCGGCATAGTCAATCATGCGGCGTGGCGTACGATGGGCACTGACCACTGTAAGTTCGTAGGCGATTCCGATTTCCTCTAAAAATTGAGCCGCTTCGGCCATGACGGGGAGGTCGGACTGACTTCCCATGATTATTCCTACCTGTGGGTTCATGGAGTAGATTTGATTTTGATAAGTTCTTTGATTCGGTTAGCCCGGATTTTTAAGGTTTCCACATTTTCATCCAGAATGGTCACATGACCCATCTTTCGAAAAGGCTTGGTGAGTTTTTTCCCGTAAAGGTGAATATAAACTCCTTTTTCACTCAGGGCTTCTTCTTTTCCCTCAACCAAAACAGGCCCTGAATATCCGTCCTCGCCGAGCAGATTGATCATGGCGGCAGGACATCTCAGGTCGGGATTGCCCAAAGGCCAGTTCATCACCGAGCGCAGGTGCTGTTCAAATTGCGAGGTGAAATTGGCTTCAATCGTATGGTGCCCGCTGTTGTGAGGACGGGGAGCAATTTCATTGACCAAGACTTCACCGGATTTAGTAACAAACATTTCCACGGCAAGAATACCTACCATTTCAAGCTTGAGAATTACTTCTTTGGCGATGGCCTGAGCCTTTTTTTCTACTTCGGGAGAAATCTGTGCGGGGGCAAAAAGAAACTCAACCAGATTGGCGGTCGGGTGAAAAGCGCACTCCACGGCTGGATAAGCGATAAGGTCCCCGTCTTCATTTCGGGCAACTGTCACTGCGATTTCTTTGTCGAAATCAATCAGTTTTTCTAAAAGTCCAGGAGCATCAAAAGCACCTTCCAGGTCATTTTCTGACCTTAAAATCTGAACACCACGCCCATCGTAACCCTCTTTCCCGAGTTTGTTTACTGCAGGGAGGAAGGATTTTTTAGAGATGACATCAGCTTTGTTTTCAGTCAGGACAAAGTCTGCCGTAGGGATATCATGGGTAAGATAAAATTGCTTTTGCTCCCGCTTATCCTGGATCAGTCTCAGGATGTGCGGTTGGGGGAATACTTTTTTACCTTCTTCCGCCAACTTTTGCAAAGCGTCGGTATTGACGGCCTCAATCTCGACTGTGATCACATCACAGGCTTGGCCAAAGGCATATACGGTATCAAAATCTTTGAGTGATCCAACCTGAAATCGTTGAGCGATATCCTTGCAGGGTGCATTTGGATCGGGGTCGAGAATGTGGATATCCTGATTGTAATTGATGGCAGACTGGATCAGCATGCGACCCAGCTGCCCACCTCCAAGAACTCCGAGAATCTGGTTTTGCGATGTATTGGCCATAGACAGGCCAAAATTAACAGATTCTCAGAGAAAGAGGCATGGTAAAATTTGAGTTGGGATAGTATTTAGTGTCAGACCCGCCCGCCACCGATAAGACGAAGCAAAATGGAAACAACTGCCAATACTAAAAGGATGTGGATAAGTCCACCTACACTGTAGACGAAAACTCCCAACAACCATCCGATAATCAAAACCACTGCGATGATATACAATAAAGAATTCATGATTTTTTTGGTTTAATTAAACAATTGATTTTCGAATTCATTTATCCAATCCCAATGCCATATACTAGGCTTTATTGAATCGTATACCCATCAATTCCATTAATTTATGGGCATTGAAACTAGGGCAAGGGCCTTTTTTGATTTTGTAGTCAAAGTCGATGGACTTGTCATGAATCTCAGAATGGAACGAATAATTGTAGACTTTCTCCACAGTTTGTTCCAATTCTGATAATTCAATATCATGAGTACTGATTATGCCAAAACCCTTGGTTTGGAGGATTTGGTGGATCAAAGCTTCTGAGCCGGAAATCCTGTCCTGGGTGTTTGTTCCTTTCAGGATTTCATCCAACAGAAAAAACAAAGTTTCCCCGGATTCGAGTCGTTCGAGGAGTGTATGGATTCTTCTGAGTTCGGCATAAAAGGAACTCACGCTTTCACCCAGGTTATCCGAATTGCGCATACTCGTATACAGCTGAAACTTTCCCAATTTTAAACTTGTCCCAAAAGGACTGAGCCCCAGATTGACCAAAACGCAGTTGATCCCCAGCGTTCGCATAAAAGTCGTTTTTCCGCTCATGTTTGCTCCGGTAAGCAAGATCAGCCTCTGATGGTTATCAAAGTCAATGGAATTGGAAACCGCCTTACCAGGTAGTATCAGCGGATGAGTTAAGTCCATTGCCGAAAGGCTGGTATCATCTGTCCATTCCACAATTCCCGAACCTCCCAATTCGGCTTCAAAAGCTCCTAAAGAAACCCAAACTTCCCATTTTTCGAGATTTTCCGGCAGGTGACTCAATGATAAACCGACTCGATTTTTCCATTTGGCCAACTGGACAAAGAGAAAGAAATCCGTCCAAAACAAAAGGTTGATGGGCAAATAGAGGAGATTGATCCGGTTTTGAGCCCAAAGTCCAAGCTTATCCAACTCTCTCAAAAGACCTGAAGCGGGGACTCCTTCTTTACTCAATTCAGCTTTCGCCATTTTCAATTCTTTGGAATTGAATTCTTCTTTTTCAATCAGGTCTGTACGAATCAGATAGGACTTGAGTGTGGCGGGGGATGGAATTGCTTCTGCGGCTTTTTTGAGAGGCTGAAAAACTCTACTCAGAAACCCAATCCCTATCAAGATCCAAATTCCCAAAAAAGCCTCAGGAAGGATTCCAGAAACCACCAAACCTAACATAACAGCCCCTCCAAGAGGCCCAATAAAGGAGAGAAATCTATAAATCCCGGAGATTTTCTCAGAAGTATTCAGCCAACTGATCCAATTCCCGGCTTCCATTTCATCTTTTTTCAAGGCCAAACCTGCCGCCTCCACAGCTTGAAGAAACAGGGGCTTGGACTTCAATTCGCTTACCGCTTGAGCTCTCCTTTGGGATTCGTCTCTGTCAAACTTGCTTTTCATCTGCAAGCCGAGCCGATCCATCCCACCTTTGGTCACTGTATGATTTAAAAGCTGAAAAAGGGAATGCTCTCCAAAAAGATCCAGATCATTGGAAAAAGGATGGGATTTTTCGGAATATTCAATTCCCGAGTCAAAACCTGAGAGAGATCGATTTCTTCGGTTTTGTGCCTGAAGATCCATTTTTTGCAAAGCCAGATAGATGGCTTCCTGATCCTTCTGGAAATTGTACCAACCCACAAGTCTGACAAAAAAATAAGAAACCAAAGCTGCTGGAACCAACCAAATCGGATGCTCGGCAAGTCCTAAAATCAAAAGGGCACCGGCACCAAAGAAGCCCACTAAACGAACCAAGGAAAGTCTGGAAGCTTTACTTCTGACCGAGGCCAATTTAGTTTCTATGCCTTCCAGCTTAAAATCAAAATCAATCATTTCCAAATATAGATATAGGTGAGATCGTTCATAAGAAAATAAAACAATAGGTCTGTTAAGAGGTCAAAATGAACGATATTTAACTATGCTATTGAAATTTTAACTCGATGAAAAAATCAAAAAAGCTTCCTGAAACTGCTCAGGAATGGGACCTCAGCCAGGGTATGGGAATTCTACCGGAAGATATCTCTTTCACCCAAAACATCGGTTGTGTAGGTGGCAAACCCAAAAAACAGGAAATCCCAAAACCAAAAAATAAATAGTAAATTTCGGCCATTTAAATTTCCAGCCCTATGAAAATCAATTTCTTTAATCTTCTTAAACCTGCCTTTCTGGCAATTCCGTTCTTGATTTTTTCCTGCAACGACGACGGGAATCCTACAGATTCTGAACCAAACATGGCAGTTGTGGAAGATGAATTTTCCATCAACGCTGCTTATGAAGACACCGATCTTATCACGCTCGATGTATTACAAAACAGCGGTTTAGGACTCAGAACTCTGGGTGTTGCTGACCTTTGCGCAAATACTGTTGTGACTCATAATGAAGAAACAAAAAAAATTACCATTGACTTTGGCGCTGGATGTACCAGTCCAAACGGCGTGACAAGAAAAGGGAAAATTTTACTTGCTTATTCTGGAGTCAATTTCCTTTTTCCGGGCACTTCAATCATCACTTCTTTCGAAGGATATGAGATTAACGGAATGAAAATCGAAGGCACCCGCAGCCTTACCAATGCCGGAGTCGACCTCATCAACAGCCGCATAACTCTCAATGTGAAAATCGAAAACGGAAAACTGACTTGGCCAGACAACAGCTCAGCAACTTATATCAGTAACCAAATCCGAAAACTGACACTTGGAAATGCAGGTTACCAAGTAGATATTACTGGAACTTCTTCAGGAAAAAGCAGAGAAGGAATAGACTACACTGCCGTGGTCACAGAGTCCTTGATTGTAGATGAAGAATGCGCAAGATCTGGAGTATATATTCCGAGTTCCGGAGTTATGGATTTCACTTTCAGTGGTGTGACGCTTTCTGCAAATTTCGGGACAGGTTCTTGCGATAAAGTTGCTTTGATCACCTATCCTGGAGGTTCAAAAGAGATTACACTGGATTAAACTGAAAAATCAATCGGATACAAAAACGGCTATCAAACTAGATAGCCGTTTTTGTTTACTCCTTTTTGGAAAAGACCACCCGCTGGGGAAATGGTATTTCAATATCGTGACTGTCAAATGAGGATTTGATTTTCTCCATGGAATCAAAGTATACCGGCCATTGGTCTCCGGTGTTTACCCAGGCTCTGACTACCAAATCCAAAGAACTGTCCCCAAAATTATTGAGGAACACCACAGGCTCAGGCTCGGCATGCACTCGGCTATCTTTTTTCAAAATATCCAATATGACCTCTCTTGCCTTTTTGAGATCGGTATGGTAAGCTACGCCCACTTTTATATCCACCCTTCGGGTAGGTTGAGAAGTGAAATTGACCACTTCTGAGTTTGCGAGGTTACCGTTCGGAATGACGACTTCTTTGTTGTCAAAGGTGTTAAGGTGGGTATAAAGGATATCAATTTTGGTGACTGTTCCGGTTTGACCCTGACCTTCGATGACATCTCCGACTTTGAAAGGCTTAAACAACAAGATCAGAACCCCACCTGCAAAATTGGAAAGAGAGCCTTGAAGTGCCAAT
>DATIAI010000538.1:0-2803 GCA_035458065.1 Algoriphagus sp.
AATGACCTTCGGCTTGGAAGCTATTCTGGGAGATAAGATCAACCCAAATATGGTCGTAATCCAAAAAATAACAGGAAGCAGAAATCGCTTTTAAAATTTATGTCACCCCTTCCGGGGTTCAAATGAATGCTTTGCCAATCGATCCTTTAATAATACCAGCCATACTGGCTTTAAAATCCCGAAGTGCCTGCCCGCCTAGGTAGGGACAACAGGATTATAGCTTTAAACGCGTCCCTTATGTAAGGTAACCCCAAAGGGATGACATCATTTTTATCGAAAATGGTAAAAGCGATTTCCCTGCCGGATGCAGACTATCCTCTGACCAAGGCTCAAGATTAGCTCACGAATTAGATCAACATAAATAAAATTTGAATAATCACCCCATGACCGTCAAAAGACCACTAGTAAAAAGAAACAGAACAAAAATCCTCAGGAACTCTTCCCGAGTAATCACCCGGGCACATATTCCCGATATACCGCGTATTCCAAAAATTATCGGAAGGGTATTGAATCTTTCAGAAGAAAAAGCCGAGGAAATACTTCATTCTGTCAACAATCATTTTATTTCCAGGCATAAAAATATTGAGGCAATATTCAGAGGAAACTATGACAAGATCTCCCTCTACATCAAGGAAGTGCCGCTTCCAAGTACTACCAAACAGCTTTTGATCGGCGCTCTTTTTACCATGGAATATTCCATAGAATCAGCAGCGCTTTTTAACCCATCGATGGTGCCCCATCCGGATCAATCCGGTGTGGCTGAGGGTTGCCTGAGATTTATCTTGAGTCTTAGGGCCACAGGCGAAGGCCATATTTCTTCGATTGTATTCCGAAGTGGAATCTTAAAAGAAGACTGCACCTTCTTGATTGACCCTGTGAGTGAATTTCTGGAAACACCCAAAATCCGCCACGACCAATCCTATGACACTAATTTGTTTCAGACCAAGCTGAGAAACATGAATATCGGCGACGATATCATGCGTCTGGTTTTCAGTGATTTGCCTGCCAAATTCACTTTCGCTCAGTTAAAATATAAGATTTCTTCACTTCAAATATTAGAGAAAGGGAATCTAAATAAGGAAGCTCTGAAAAACATCAACTGGCTCGCAGATTCCAATTATTTTATCAAGTTTGACGCTAAAAATGACATTTCGGAACGTGTGATTTTTCCGCTTTCGGAAAATGAAAACCGAGGTATTGAGGATGCTCGATTTGTCAGGTTTATGGAAAATGGGGAAGAACCGATCTACTATGCAACCTATACTGCTTACAACGGGATCTGCATCCTTCCCCAATTGCTGATGACCAAAGACTTCCTAAACTTTGACATCCTTACCTTAAATGGAAAAGCTGTCCAGAACAAGGGAATGGCTCTTTTCCCCAGAAAAATTAATGGCAAATACGTCATGCTTTCCCGTCAGGATGGAGAAAACAATTACATCATGTTTTCGGACAATATGCATTTCTGGGATTCGGCTACTTTGATTCAGGAACCTGAGTTGCCATGGGAGTTTTTTCAGATTGGCAATTGCGGCTCACCGATTGAACTTAAGGAAGGCTGGCTGGTATTGACACACGGTGTCGGAGCAATGAGGCAATACTCTATTGGGGCCATGCTGCTTGATTTGGAGGATCCCTCCAAGGTAATCGCCCGACTGGAAGAGCCACTTCTTACTCCCAATGAGGAAGAGCGGGAAGGATACGTCCCCAATGTGGTTTATTCCTGCGGAGGACTCGTTCATCAGGACACCCTCATCATTCCTTATGCCATGTCTGATATCAGTTCTGGCATCTCATCGGTAAAATTGAATGACTTGTTGGCCTGTATGGTTCCGTGCAACCAAGAGTCTGAGGCGAGGTAAATTCTGATTGAGAAAAATTGAGTCGTTTTGATGAATCCAGAAATTGGGATTCCTGGAAAGGGAGAAAATAGGAGGTTTTTCTTCACTTTCTTTTGCCCATCAGAGTCAATGAATACAGCCAAAAACAAATATCCTGCGTAGGCTATTTAGGGTTGCAATTTCAAAGCAGCTGGATTTCCTTTGTTCTTCCAGGCAGAAAACCACCGCGAAACCCGCGGCAAAAAAAAAACCAACTATGACACTACTCGAGAAAATCCAACTATCTCCTGAATCCATCAACTTCCAAGAAGTGATCGATTTCATCGACTCCAACTACGACTTCACTCCTACCCTTTTCACCAATGGGGACACGGTCAATGATGTGGGCCAAAACAATGGCAGTTGCAAAATCTTTTTCTTTGCACAGCTGCAGGGACTGAGTAAGGAACAAACCCTTGCCCTTTTTGGAGACTATTACCGGGTGGATGTCCTTGGGAAACCCGAGGGTGATGACCACAAAAACATCAGAAATTTCATGGCGTATGGTTGGGAAGGAATCCAATTTGACGGAGAACCTTTAGTGTCAAAATAGTAATGAGCAAGACCTGCCTCGTTTTGAAAACCTGACAGGTCTTTTAAGAGAAATCGCTTTTAAGAATTATATCACCCCTTGCGGGGTTCCAATGTATCCATAGCCAATATATTCTATAATAATTCCAGCCATACTGGCTTTTAAATCCCGAAGTGCCTGCCCGCCTAGGTGGGGATAACAGGATTATAGCTTTAAACCTGTTTATGTAGGATAAGCCCAAAAGGGTGACATCATTATTATGGAAAATGTAAAAGCGATTTCCATTATGTCTTCTAGTATTTTTTTGGATTGAAAATCCTACAAAAGGGCTTCGGAATTACTCCTGATAGCTCCCAAGAATCTGAAGAGCAGAGAGCCATTGGTTTCAAAA
>DATIAI010000539.1:0-2592 GCA_035458065.1 Algoriphagus sp.
TGTCTCCGCCAAAGGATGATTTTGTTCTTGGGGCACTAGGTAAGAGAAATCGAACCCGATTTTTTTGATGTCAAATCCAAGACCCATAGTGAAATATTTGCGACCTCCTTTACTGGGATTCTCATAGAAGTATCCGGTACGAAGGGCAAATTTTTCAGCGTAGAGGTATTCAACTCCGAAAGAAAGTGTGAATTCCTTCATTTCTTCCTCAAATCCTCCAGGAGCATCAGAGAATGAACCGAACATACCAGAAATCAATGCCCTGTTTGGATCTTCTCCTGCTTCAATAATCAAGTTCCCATTTGAATCTGTGGCCAAAGAGCCGTCTTCATTGGTGGCATATTGTGGAGGCGTCGGAACCAATAATTTATTCACATCAAAAATAAAGGTAAGTGAGTTGCTTGGATCCAGATTGATTGAATAGGCAGTTCCCAACCGGAAATTCGTAGGGATGTAATCCAAATCTTCCGCACTGTTGTAAGTGATTTTTGGACCGATGTTGGTGATTGCAACACCCCAAGACCAAGTTCCGTCTTTTGCTCCGGCAAAAATTGGTTTTTGATAATAAAGCCCGATATCCGCACCCACACTTGTACCGGCCTTCGCCTCAGATCCCGAAGTGGAGGAGATATTTCCCGACAGGTTAGAATAAATAAATCGGGCCGAAATACCCAGACCAAAGTACTGGGAAAGTTTTCTCGAATAAGTTCCTCCAATTGCAATATCCCGAGGATTAAATTCTCCTAAAGGATTTCCCTTGTCGTCGGTCAATTCAATGTCGCCCATATTGAAATAGCGCATTTCAAAACCGAAGGCAGAATTTTCGTCAATTTTTTTAAAACCTGTCAAGTAACTCAGTGACATGTCGTTGACCAATTTTCCTAACCATGGAGAATAGGAAAGTGAAAATCCCAAATCTTCTTTAATAAATGCAAGTTTTCCGGAATTCCAATGAGCCGAATTGGCGTCAGGTGAGGTCGCTACTCCTACATCCCCCATGCCGGAGTGACGTGAATCTGGTGCAAAATTCAAGAAAGGAACAGCTGTAGTAATGACTCGCCGATTCGGATCCTGTCCTGAAATAATTACACTGTTTTGCGCGAAAGATGAGAAGCCAGCCAGGACGAAGACAAATAAAAGTATGCTTTTCCTGCTTTTTTCAGCCTTTTTGTTCATTGAATAACTAGTTTTCCGCTTACTGAATCTGAACTTAAATCAGACTCTGATTGTAGCGTTAATTTGTAAATATAAGTTCCTTTTGCTGGATATTTCGATTGGCTTTGGAAAAAAGACCAGGACAAATCTCGGATATTTTGGTCAGCTCTTAGCAAACGAAAGGTCTCTGAAAATAGTATTTGTCCGGATGTGGAATAAACAGCTAAACTGAGAGTTAGGTTTTCGCCCTGCCTATTGTGAGAAACTTCAAAATTGCTTTCTGTCGAAGCAGGATTCGGGAAAACTTTATGATCCAGGATTTGAAGGAAATTGCTCCCTTTGATTTCAACTTCAATAATTTGGACGTTTTCATTTCCCACATTATCCCATACCCGTATGGAAATTGTATTTTTTCCTTCTGAAAAACCGGAAATAAACGTGCTCAAAATACCTTTTTGAAAGCTCCCTTCCAATGCCAAAAATTCTTCATTCAAAATAATGGGTGACTGATCATTTACCTGAATGCTAAGGTCCCTGCCTGGAATAAAGCCGGATACATTTATTCCACTTTGGTCGGAAAACAAAGCTTCGATTTCAAGGTTGGGAGTCGGGAAAACAAAAGGACCTGTGCTTTTGCCGTTAATTGTTAAGCTGATTTCCGGGCCTGTTGTGTCCTGAGATTCGAGTGGTGTTTTTCCTCCTATCAATGGCATTTCATTTCCCATTGCCTGCAATCCGGACGTACCATCCCAGCCTCGAATCCTCAAATTGCCATTTCCAAAATTTGGGTTAATGCCATCCGGGATAAAAAATCTTGCCTCAAGTACCCCGGCTTCGATTTTTCCCTGTCCCCGGAATATCAAAACCTTTTCTTCCTCAAACTCATAGGGACTGCTTTCGTCTCCCAATGTCCGAGAAATGACAGGTTTATCCCGTAATTCAATCTGATATTCTCCGTTGAATCCGGATTGAAAAGCCTGGGTCAGCGGGTCGATGACTTCAGCTTTGAGAATAATTTCCTGAAAAGCTTTTAATGTGTCTGTAGGATCGCCGCTAACTCCCTCCTTGATGGAAGTCACCTTGATTTCCAGATCAGGGATTGCCAGTTTCATGCTGGGGTCGCCCAAAAGTGAAAAATTTCGGTTTAATGCGCCGTTCTGGCTTTGGTTTTTGGTGTTTTTGAAAATCTCACCCAAATCCTGGAACTGACCTTCATTTTTTCGGAATACTTCCTCAATGAAAGCCTTATTTAAGGAAAAATTCACGCTGCTAAACACAGGCCTTCCGGTGGTCAGTAGTGCTACCGCCCCTTTTTCTTTGGCCAAAAGCAATTCCTCAGCCGCAGATCTGATGAAAGGACTGTCGTGCCTTCCAAATTCACAGGTAGCGGTCACCCAAAGGGCCAATTGCTCCTGTTTTGCCCAATCTGTAAGATCA
>DATIAI010000540.1:0-5596 GCA_035458065.1 Algoriphagus sp.
TCAATGTCCTCCAGGATCAAATTGACCACCTGGAGATACTTCGGCGTGCGCGATTCCACGGCGATTTTTTCGGATTTGTCAAGAAGCATAGGTTACTGGGTTATTGGGTTGGGTAAATAGGGTAAAAGTGATTCGAATTTATCGAGGGAATGCAGCTGCCAGGCCTCCATCCACGTTTAGCATATTTCCTGTCGTTTTGGTAAGTAATCCGCCTACGAATGCAAAAGCAGCATCTGCGATATCACTTACTTTGACACTTTCTTTAAGTAATGTTCTGTTTGCATAGTATTGAGGAAGATCCTTGACGTCGATTCCGTAAGCTTTCGCCCGGTTTTCGGCCCAGCCGCCTTCCCAAATATTTGAATTCTCAATAACTGCATCCGGATTTACCACGTTTACCCGGATTTTGTCCTCAGCAAGTTCCGCTGCCATTAGCCTTGACATGTGAAGCTGTGCTGCTTTGGCTGTTCCATAAGCTACGTTTTTTGGACCAGCTACCAAAGCATTTTTACTTACAACATTCACAATATCACCACCTAAGCCCTGTTGCTTCATCAATGTAACACCTGCTTTGGAGACATGGTATTGTCCCATCACCAAGATATCGTTCAATCGGTCCCAATCCTGATCGGTGTGATCTTCGAAACCTTTTGAAATCGAAATCCCTGCATTGTTGACCACAATATCAATCCCGCCAAACTTAAGGCAAGTTGCTTGGATTGCATCGGCTAAAGTTGCGGTGTTAGTCACATCCAGCCGAGCTCCCAAGACAGCGTCTTTGCCATATTTTTTCTCAAACTCTGCCACAGCGCCGTCCAGTCTTTCCTGATCGATATCAGTCAAAACCACACAGGCACCTTCCTGCACGTATCTTTCTGCGATACCCTTTCCAATTCCGCCTGCACTTCCAGTGACCAAGGCTATTTTGCGGGAAAGTGGTTTTTCCTTCGGCATTCTTGAAAGTTTGGCCTCTTCAAGAAGCCAATATTCAATGTCAAAAGCTTCCTGAAGGGGAAGAGAAACATACTCAGAAACAGCCTCAGCGCCCCGCATTACATTAATGGCGTTGATGTAAAATTCGCTTGCGACACGGCTGGTTTGTTTGTCTTTTGCGTAGCTGAATAGTCCGACTCCAGGCCACAAAATCACGACAGGGTTTGGATCGCGCATGCCCGGACTGTTTGGGTGCTTATGCTTTTGGTAGTAGTCGGCATACATTTCCCGGTAGGCTTGGAAAGCTTGGCCGATTTTTTCTTTTAAGCCATTGACATCACTCAGATCTGCATCTGATGCCAAATCCAGCACGAGTGGGCTGATTTTTGTTCTCAGAAAGTGATCAGGGCAACTTGTTCCCATAGGAGCAAGTTTGGTCAGGTCATGACTGTTTACAAATTGGAGGACTACCTCAGAATCGCTGAAAGTACCCACCATTCGTTTTTCAGAAGAGGCAAGCCCGCGAAGGATTGGTGCAAGTTTCGCAGCTTGGGATTTGCGTTGCTCTGGAGCCAGAGATTTCACTTTTTCACCTCCAAAGACTGGTCTTTTCTTGCCATAATTATCTGCGAGGTAAGCAGAAGCAGTTTCAATCACTTCAAGACTGTTGATATAGCATTCGTAAGCTGTATCTGCCCAGGTGAAAAGCCCATGACCTCCCAGCATAATGCCTCGGATTCCTGGATTGTTGTCCAGGGCTTCTTTCAGCTGCAATCCCAGATCAAAGCCCGGCCGCTGCCAAGGAACCCATGCGATAGCTCCTTTCCAGAGCTCTTTGGTGATTTTCTCTCCGTCTTTTGAAGCTGCAATTGCAATTGCCGCATCAGGATGAAGGTGATCAATATGTTTGAAAGGCAAAAATCCGTGAAGTGGAGTGTCAATAGAAGGAGCTTTTGAAGCTAGGTCGTAAATGCAATGGTTGAAAAGTTCCACCATTTCGTCCTCGAACTCAATACCACGATAGATACCTTTTAGAGATCGGAGTTTGTCCACGTACAAGCCTGCCAATCCCGACCGTGTCATGGTACCGATGTCGCCACCGGAACCTTTGATCCACATTACTTCCACAGGCTCTTTGGTCAATGGATCCAGTTCGATGGTCTTACAGGAGGTATTTCCTCCGCCGTAATTGGTGATTCTCAGATCTGCACCGAGAATATTGGAACGATAAATCAAAAGGTCAACTTCATTGCCTTCCAATTTGGCGGCTTTGGCTTCGTCCCAGAGGTAGCTTACATATTTGAAACTCATAATCGGTGTATTCATTTTTAAACAGGTCTACTGGTGATAGGATGAATTTCTCAGAAATCAGCCCAATAGGTATCCTGTAGTGTCTTGAGTGTGAGTGATTTTTTTTGAGAAAATTTTTCTTTCTTGGAGAAAGAGTATTCTGAGTTTAGATTTCTGAGACTGAAAATTCGCTCTGAAATTATTGTTTTCCAAAATAATCATGGGATTACCGGTGAAAAATGCCTCGGACAGGGCAGGACAGGTCAAGTGACTCAATTTGTTTTATTCAAGCTAAAATATTTCTCCATGAGCAATCGATTTTTCAAGAAAATAGTTGGCGCAACCAATGAATATGAAAGAACTCCTGTGCCTGCCGAGAGTCTAAAAGGAGGCAAAAGTTTCCTTGGAATGTATGCCGGAGAACATACAGCGGGGACAGAATTTGTAATAGGGCCGTTGTTTGTGGCACATGGAGTGACTGCCGGAGATTTGGTTTTGGGATTGTTGATCGGCAACCTGCTGGCAGTGTTGAGTTGGGGTTTGATTACCGGGCCAATTGCGGCCTCCAAGCGACTCACTTTATATTATCAATTGGAAAGAATAGCGGGAAAAAATGTCGTCCGCTGGTATAATTTGGTCAATGCCTTGATGTTTTGTTTTTTGGCAGGGTCGATGATCGCAGTTTCTGCGACCGCAGTTGGGATTCCTTTTAACCTGGAAATGCCAACCCTGACAGATTGGTTGCCAAGAACCCCGGGATGGATTGTGACTGTATTATTGATGGGTGCGGTGATTACACTAGTGGCGATTCAAGGGTACAATCAGGTTTCCAAGTTTGCGAATATCATGTCTCCATGGATGATTTTGGTGTTTTTTGCCGCTGCAATTGTGGGGCTTGGCCAACTTGGGGTGGAATCATTTGATAGTCTGATTTCTATTTCTCAGGAAGTAATCTGGAACGGGGTTCCCTTGCCGGGAATGTCCAAGTTTACTATTTGGCATATTATTTTTTTCTCCTGGTTTTGTAACATGGCCATGCATATAGGCATGTCGGATCTGACCATACTCCGGTATGCCAAATCCTGGAAATATGGATTTTATACTTTTGTAGGAGTTTATCTCGGGCATTTTGTGGCCTGGATAGCCTCTGGGATATTGTATTCTGTTTTTCTCCAAGCCAATGCATCCTCACAGGAATTTGCTCCGGGGCAAATAGCCTATCAAACGCTAGGACTCGCAGGAGCTGTTTGCGTTGTGATTGCCGGTTGGACTACAGCAAACCCAACGATTTATCGGGCTGGGTTGGCACTTCAGGGGATTTTCCCGAAAGTCCCTACCTGGAAAATCACAGCGATTGTGGGAGGTATTACGAGCTTAGCGGCATGCTTTCCAGCTCTCGTTATGAAGCTTTTGGATTTTGTGGCTTTATATGGACTGCTATTAATGCCCATGGGTGCGGTGATTTTTGCGGATTTTTATTTTTCCAAAAAAATGGGTTTTCAATCTGAAGGAGCGCTCAATGCCCGGTCAGATTTTAGCCTACCTGCATTGCTTAGCTGGATGTTGACACTGGGATTCTGCCTCGCATTAAATTTCTTCTATGGAGTAGAAATCTTCTTTCTTGGTCTGCCGGGTTGGTTTGTGGCGGTAGCTATTTTCGTAATTCTCTCCCGTATCAAGTATCCGATTGTTAAATCCCTTGCCGCATGAAAAATCTTCTAAAACTTACTTCCTTAATAGGTTTGGTGTTGACAATTGTCCCTCCGGTTTTCTTTTTTCTGGGGAGATATGACCTGGATCAGATGAAATTTTTGATGGGAATCGGGATGGCGATTTGGTTTGTCTCTGCGCCGTTTTGGGTTAATAAACCAACTAGCAAGGTGCAATGATCAATAACCAATTGTCAATTATCAATGACTTGGAATACCTTGAAAATTGAACATTGAGTTTGATAATTGTCCATTTTTATCAATAACTGAGTAACCAATAACTTCACATTAACCTTCTCATGCCAGCTGACTTCCACCAAAAATCCCTTTCTCTACTTTCCGATCAACTTGGTTCGAAAGGACTGAGTATTGACTCCCTTGTTTCCAAAATCTCTTCATTTCAGATTGCTGTTCCGTCCTGGGCTTTGGGCGCTGGAGGGACTAGGTTTGGTCGATTTTCGATCGGTGGGGAGCCTCGAAACTTGGAGGAAAAGCTGGAAGATATCGGCCTTTTGGCCAAGCTGACAAAGCGGACTGATGCGGTTTCGCTGCATATTCCCTGGGATATCCCTCAGGATACTTTGGCGATCAAGCAGAAAGCAGCCGAACTCCAAATCAGCTTTGACGCCATGAATAGCAATACGTTTCAGGACTATGGGCAGCCGCTGACATATAAAATGGGTTCCTTGAGCAATGCTGATGCTGCTGTCAGAAAGCAGGCTGTGGATCATAATCTTCAGGTGATTGAGATTGGAAAAAGTCTGGGCAGCAAAGGCCTGACAGTCTGGTTGGCGGATGGGAGCAACTTTCCGGGACAGGCGCACTTTCGAAATGCATTGAACTGCACTACTGAATCTTTACAGGAAATCTATGGTGGAATGCCGGATGATTGGAAACTTTTACTCGAATACAAGCCTTACGAGCCCAATTTTTATCACACCGTCATTCCTGATTGGGGGACTTCAGCGCTGATTTGCCGCAAACTGGGAGACAGGGCAAAAGTCCTGGTAGATCTCGGACACCACCTGCCCAATACCAATATCGAGCAGATTGTGGCGACTTTGATGCATCAAAATATGCTGGCAGGTTTTCACTTCAATGACAGCAAATACGGGGACGATGATTTGAGTACAGGAAGTATCAAACCGTATCAGTTGTTTTTGATTTTTTGCGAACTGATCGGTGGAGCTGAAGAAAAAGCGCAGGCTTGGGAAAGCATTTCCTGGATGATTGACGCCAGCCACAATACCAAAGATCCACTGGAAGATCTTATTCAGGCTTTGGAAGCTATTTCTCAGGCTTATGCAAAAGCGCTTTTGGTAGATCGGTTAAAGTTGGACCAGTGCCAATTAGAAGGAGATGTGATCGGTGCACAGGAAGTTTTGCAAGAAGCTTTTTTGACGGATGTCAGAGCTTTGGTACGTGAAGCAAGGATTCAAAGTGGAGGAGAAGCTGATCCTTTGGCCTTTTACAGGAAAGAAAAAATCAGGGAAAAACTGATCACTCAGCGGGGAAAAAATGCACAGGCGAGCGGGTTATAGTACTAACTACTACTTATCAACTTCACATATTTGCCAAAATTCATAAATTCAACTTCACAAATTTCAATGAATTTGTGAAATTGCATTTTTCGATTGAATTGAAAATCCTGGGTTTAGGACTTT
>DATIAI010000541.1:0-5118 GCA_035458065.1 Algoriphagus sp.
AACCCCTCGAGAAACCTTTTTCGGGATCAATTCCGACATCAAATATTTGGCTGATTGGGTAAATACCTTTGTAACCCGGGTTAACAGATGGGCTTCTCCAAAATATCTGATTGGAGAAAGTTACGGCACTACCAGAGTGGCGGGTCTCGTTTCCCAACTTCAGAACTCCCACTGGATGTACTTCAACGGAGTAATTCTGGTTTCACCCACAGACATGGGAATTGAGCGTGGAGGCCCTGTGAAAATGGCGAATTATTGGCCGTACTATGCTGCAACTGCATGGTATCACAAGGCACTGCCTGCCGATCTTCAGAGCAAAGATTTGGATGAATTGTTGGCAATAGTAGAGCCATTTGCCTTGAATGAAGTTCTCCCGGCAATGTCCAAAGGTGGATTGCTTTCTGAAACTGAAAGAGATGCGATCGCTACCAAAATGGCGTACTACTCAGGATTGAGCAAGGAATCTATTCTTCAATACAACCTGATGGTGCCCACCAGCTTTTTCTGGAAAGAACTGTTGAGAGAGCGTGACGGGATGACCATTGGCCGACTGGATAGCCGATACAAAGGTTTTGACAGAATGGAAGGCGGAGACCGCTATGACTTTGACCCGGCTTTGACTAGCTGGAATCATGCTTTTGCGCCTGCATTTCAGACCTATGCCAAGAATACGCTGAAGTTCAACACGGATTTGACTTACAATCTTTTTGGTCCTGTGAATCCTTGGGATCGAACCAACGAGAATACCGGTTATGATCTTGGCACGGCAATGCGTCAGAATCCTTACCTGCATTTGATGGTGCAGTCCGGGTATTTTGATGGAGGAACCGATTACTTTAATGCGAAGTACAGCACCTGGCATATCGATCCAAACGGGAAAATGAAGGATAGAATAGATTTCAAAGGATATCGTTCAGGTCATATGATGTATCTGAGAGCCGAAGACTTGGCCACTTCCAATGAGGATATTCGAGTGTTTATCGAAAAGTCGGCTGTGGCACCAAACCAGCCTGCGAAATACTGATAATTTGATGCTTCGACTAAGCTCAGCACAAGAATTTGAAATTTGAGATTGGGTCCGGGCAAATTGTTCGGACCTAAATTTTTGAAGCCATTTTGAACTCTTCGAAAGAAGTGATTTTGTCTCCTTTACCAGACCAATTCCCGAGGAGTTCAAAAATATCCTTCAGCTTTTTCCCCTCTTTTCTTAAAAACTGAACAGAAGTCGCTCCGTCAGATTTGGAGAGTTTCTCCTGATTTGGACCTTTGATCAAAGGATGGTGATGGAAGGTTATTTTCTCAAAATGGGTCTCGCCGAGATTTTTTGCAAGATCTAACTGTGCCAAAGTAGAACTGTACAAATCACTTCCTCTTACAATCAAATCCACACCAAAATGAAGGTCGTCCACCACCGAAGTGAGGTGGTAGGCAGGCAAAGCGTCTTTTTTTCGGATGATATAAAAAGCTGAATCCTGTGGAATCAAAGCAGATTTTTTTTGGTCAGGGTATTCAGTAAAATGGACAAAATCAGATTCCATGGTATTCATTCTCCAGGCCACTTCCTCATTGTCGAGAGAAAGCCGTCTATCCAGACATTGTCCCAAATAGTATCCGGATGAGTCTAATTGCTGGATTTTTTTCCTGGAACAATTACAGGCAAACACCTTTCCGCTTGACCTTAACTTGCTCAAAGCCCCCTCGTATTTTTCCATTCTGTGAATCTGAGACCATTCGGATTCAAATTCCCTCAGATTTTTTGGCCCGAGGTCAATTTTGATTTCCAGAAAATCCAGCGTTTCAAAAATGTCCTCAACATATTCAGTCCGAAACCTTTCCCGATCCAAATCATCGATCCGAAGGAGGATTTTGGCACCATGCTTTTCTGCCAATGCTTTGGTTTTCAAAAATGAAAAGGCATTTCCAAGGTGCAAAAATCCACTGGGAGTAGGGGCGATTCGGGTCAGACGAAAAGTCATGTGGTTTTAATTGTTTTATAGGTCACTTGGAATCTCGCATGCTTGATTTTCATACCTCCGGGGTATTGGCTGAATTATGCTCGATTTCATTCGGCGAAATTAACCAGATTGAGAGAAAAAAAGTCTATTTCTGAATTGGTCCTTTTCGACCTTTTGCATCTCTTCATAAGAGCAATTCCATGCGAAGCCCTGCCATTAAGTTACTTTAACGGTCACTTTTTCCGCCTGGGATTTCAAAGTATTAACTTTCTGATCAAATGAAATGCTCTGTTTTTCTTACAGTTTTCATCCTCTTTTCATTTTCTGCAATTGCACAAATCAGCTATTCAGGAAATGTCCTGGATGCTTTTGATAAAAAATATCTGGAAGGGGTTACGGTTTCAATCGTGGGAAAAAATAGCGTGGCCACCAACTCAAGAGGTTATTTTTCACTCGAAGGTGCTGCCGGTGACACCTTGCTACTCAGTTTTCCGGGTTTCATAGATCAGCGCATTCTTTTGGGTTCGGACCGTTTTCTTTTGATTCAGATTCAGGATAAAGCTCGACTACTTCCGACTTTTCAAGTGGAAGCGGAACCATACAAATTCAGGTTTAAAGACGGAAAGCTTTATTTGGCAGAAAATGAACCAGAGCAAGAAAAAAGCCTTTCCAAGCAAGTGAGCATGGGAACAGGTACCTCAGATGGAGGGGCAGGATTGGCCATCTATGGCCCGATCAGTTATTTTTCAAAGAGAAATACCCAACTCCGTAGATATGAGGAGCGCCTGGAATGGATCAAAAGAAGGCAAGGGTATCTGGAGGTAATTGATTCAGATTCGATACGAACGGAATTGATGTCCACTTATAAATTGGACCGGGGTGACTGGGATGAAATGATCATGCGTTTTAATGAATTTCATCTCGAGCATGAGTTTTTGGATTGGCCCAAAGACCGAGTCATTGCCAGTTTGAAGGAATTTATCCGGATTGAATCCTATTTGGGAAATTAATTTTTCCGCTTGAAGGACCAGGTGACAAAAAATCTGGCCACTTCTTCATCCAAATGATTTTTTCCGGTAGAAACCATCGTCAGTTGTGCAGTTTCTCCAACTTTCAGGCTTTCAATCAATTCAAATAATTCAAGTCCCTGTTCGCATGAAAAGGTGATTTTGGAATTGGCTTTTTTGGAATATTCAGCACGAAAATCCACCACTAACATGCTAAACTGACCTCTTCCAGCCAAGGCAAGCTGGCAAAGTGCACCTGTGCTCAATTCCGCTGCACCAGCCAAAGCTGCGAAATAGATGGATTTGAAGGGGTTTTGAGAGCGCCAGGAATAGGGGATGGTCACTTCACAACTTTCTTGTGTCAAGCTTTTAATTCTCAATCCCCAAAAAACTGCTGTTGGCAATTTTACCAGCATTGCTGTCCAAAAGATCAGGGGATTAGTCATTTTTCGCTGGTATTCAACTGCAGCTGAAGTAAGTTTTATATTGGAGAGTTGGGATTCCATATTCGACGATTTAACTCGAAAATACTAATTTTCAAGGAGTGAATTACCTTGGTACTATTTTTGAAATTTAACCATTTAGAAAAAATCAACCATGAAATCGGGAATGACAAAAATGTCACATAGATCAATGACTTTTGAACATGCGAGATTCTCCTGAATCAAGTCCGGGACAGGCTTTGTGGCATTTTAAAAATCAAATAATAAACACATGAAAAAGATTGTTTTAATTTTTGCTGTAGGACTTTTAACCTACGCTTGTGCTAAAGTTCCTCTGACGGGAAGAAGCGCGTTTTCACTTGTTTCCAATGATGAAATCCAGCCATTGGTGAATGAAGAGTATAAAAAAGCGACAACTGCCAGTAAGAATCTAACCAGCACAGCTGATGGACAAAAAGTTGTCAGAGTTGGCCAGAAAATGGCAAAAGCTGTTGAGGCCTATTTAGTTTCCGAAGGATATCAGGAATTGGTGGATGACTTTGCCTGGGAATTTAATCTTCTGGAAAGTGAGCAAGTCAATGCATGGTGTATGCCGGGCGGCAAGGTTGCATTTTACACGGGAATCCTGCCAATTACAAAAGATGAAACAGGTATTGCGGTTGTAATGGGGCATGAAATTGCCCATGCTGTGGCATCTCATGCACGAGAAAGAATGTCCAATGGAATGGCGATCAATATGGGGATGACTGCAGTATCCACAGCTATGGGGCAAAACCCAACCATGACCCAGCAGATTTTGCTACAATCCATCGGTATGGGAAGTGAGCTTGGGATGCTTAGTTTCTCCAGAAAACACGAGTTGGAAGCTGATGAGATGGGCTTGATCTTCATGGCCATGGCAGGTTACGATCCCCGCCAAGCGCCTATTTTCTGGGAAAGGATGTCTGCAGCAGGTGGAGCAACCCCTCCCGAGTTTCTTTCAACTCACCCGGGTCCGGACCGAAGAATTGAAAAGCTAAATGCCAATATGCCAAAGGCGTTGAAGTACTATAAGCAGTAGTTCAGTAGGCAGTCTCAGTGATTAGTAGGCAGTAATCAGTCGCGGTGGGTTGTAAGTCAGGAAGTTGTGAGGGGTAAGTAGTAAGTTGTGCTAACCACTTATTACTTATCCCTTATTACTACTCCATGTTTCTGCGACTGCAAACTGATCACTGAATACTGAGACTGATCACTTCATTCCAAATCCCCTCAATTTCACCTGAGTCAGCTTTCTTTTGGTATCCAAAGGAAAATCTCCCTTCATCATCCACTCGTAATAGCCGGGTTCTTCTTTCAAAGCCTGATCAATTGTTTTTCCTTTGTGCTTGCCAAAGTTGAAAATCTCCTGGCCCTGCGAATTGAAGACAAACCTGCCTGCGAGATCCACCATTTTTTCATTGACCATTTCGTGGATTTTCTTCATGTCATTGGTGAAAATTCCCACCTTTTTACCTTGAAGGTCTTCAATTTCCTCACCCTGATACCGTTCTACCTGAGCTTGAAAAACATCTAAAGTCGCTAGGGTATCAGCTTCTGCGCTGTGGGCATTTTCGAGGGATCGATTACAATAGAACTTATAAGCAGCGGTGAGATTTCTTTTTTCCATTAGGAAAAAGATCTTTTGTGCATCAAGTAAATTCCTGTTTTCCAAATCAAAATCAATTCCCGATCTCA
>DATIAI010000542.1:0-2130 GCA_035458065.1 Algoriphagus sp.
ATTACCGCTTGAATGTAGATCTGGGTGAGGTGAAAATTCCGGTGACTTATTCGGGGAAAAAGGGTCAAGCTGAGAAACTATACCCGACCTCGGAATGGCAGAAAGCCCTAATTCAAAAAGGAAAAATGGAGGATTTTCAATTCGATGAAAAGAGTTTTTTGTTTGATTTTGAGCAAGTGGGAAACCGTTGAAAGAAAATTTGGGAATTTCCAACGGCTTGGAAAATTAACATGCGGCCTCGACAAGCTCGGCCACCGAAGCTTTGGGATTTGTAGTGAGAGGGGGAGGAAAGGCGGCGGTGCCGCCTTTCCTCCCCCTCTCACATAAGAAGATCCACCCGGACACCGAGCTTGTCGAGGTGAAGTTCTAATCTAATTTTCCTCCCCTTCCATTTTTTGAATCAAACCCGGTGGCCGAGGAATTTGTCTGCCGTGGTTGAAAGTAGAGTCTATTTTGACCTGCTTGCAAAAATCGGATAATCAGATTTTGAAACAAAAACCTCTCCATTCACTTGCGCAATCACTTGCTTGCATTATATTAGCAAGCGTTTACTTGCGTATTATGGAGGCCCGAAGAGATGTATTTCAAGCAATTGCTGACCCGACAAGAAGGGCAATCCTGGGCATGGTTTCCAAGCAAGCCACCAATGTCAATGCCATAGCCGGTCAGTTTGAGGTGAGTCGACAGGCGATTTCTCTTCATTTAAAAATTTTGGCTGAATGCGGATTACTTCAAATTAGACAACAGGGGAGGGAAAGAATCTGTGAAGCCAAACTGGAAAACCTTGCCGAAGTCAATCAGTGGGTGTCCCAATACCGAAAGTTCTGGACGCATAAATTGGACGCTTTGGAAAACTATCTGGACACAACTTTTAACATAGATACTGATGCAAAACCTGGGGAAAATATCGAAGGAAAATGACGGCTTTAAGGTCGTTTTTGAGCGAATTCTTAATCATCCAATTGAGAAGGTATGGGATGCGATTACCAATCCCGAGCAATTAAAATATTGGTTTACAGACATTGAATTTGAGCCAACTCCGGGAAGTAAAATCATTTTTAAGTTTAGAGACAAGGACCACACAGAGTCTTTTGGTGAGGTGGTGAGCTTGGATCCACCCAATCGGTTTGTTTGGACATGGGAAGGCGAACTGGCAGTTTGGGAGCTCGTTTCTAGAGATGAATTTTCGACAAAACTGACTTTCTCCTACAGCAAAATCTCCCGGGATTATGCTGTCAATGTATCTACTGGATTCCATGATTTGCTCGATCTGTTAGTGCTCAGACTTGAAGGAAGTGAGGAAATGTATCCTTTTGGAGCGGAGGAAAATGTGCCTTCCTCAGTCTCATTAAAGGTTCATTATGCCACACAGGTTTTTGATTCTTATCCCGAAGTTTTGAAATATCAGCCTGTCGTTGTTGAAAAGGAAGTGACAGCGACAAAAGAGAAAGTGTGGAAAGCACTGACCGAAAAAGATCAAATGCACCATTGGTATTTTGATGTGAATGGGTTTGAAGCAGTAGAGGGTTTCCAGTTTCAATTTGTCGGGCAGGGAATAAAAGGGAAGGATTTCGTCCATCTCTGTACCATTACCGAGGTTATCCCCGAGCAAAAGCTTCAATACAGTTGGGTTTACGAGGGATATCCTGGCTATTCTTTGGTAACCTTCTTTTTGACCGAAACTGCGACCGGAACAAAAGTCAAAGTCATTCATCTCGGTCTTGAAACTTTCCCTCAAGAAACCGAAGATTTTGCACGGAAGAACTTTGCCATGGGCTGGAATGAAATTATCGGAAAATTGCTTCCGGAATATTTGGAAATTGGCTACGCGAAATAGGGTACCTGCGGTCGCGAAATAAAGATTCCTACGGTCGCTAAATAACCTTCGCGAGATAGTGCCTGAAGGCTATTTCAACTGTATTTCGCGCAGCGTATTTCAACCATATTTCGCGCAGCCTATTTCAATTGTATCTCTGCAGACCTAGCCTCAATTATCAACCTTTGTCGTGTCAGCCTTTGGCTTAGGTTTTGTCATCAGGCCTTTCAACAGGTTTTTAGCTTCATCCACAGCCTTGTCGGTGGTCTTTTTGGTCAACTCTTTTTTGAGACTGTCCTGAATCACCTCTGCTT
>DATIAI010000543.1:0-8703 GCA_035458065.1 Algoriphagus sp.
AGGATGACTTCTTTTTTCCACAGCATTTATTGTCCACAGAAATTCCACATCGACTACAGAAACAATAGCCTGGCAGCATCCGTCCGGGCTGGACTCATGAAGCGGGAAGACGCTATTGAGGAATATTACCATACTCCTCCCTACATAGAAAGTGAGCTGCTTAATTACTTCAAAAAACGGATGAATCTGACAGATTCTGAGTACGAACGGATCATGAATCAACCTCCAAACTATTGGTATCAGTTTCCAACCTACAAAAAAAGATTTGAGACATTCAGGCCCCTGTTTTATTTACTTAAAAAGGCCAATTTGGTGCCCCATTCTTTTTACATGAAATACTGTTTCCCGGTCAAAACAGCCAATCCATGATCACTATCATCGATTATGGAATGGGTAATCTGGGTTCTGTGCAGAATATGTTTAGGTATTTGGGTGTAGCGAGTACCATAAGTGCAGATCCTGAAGTGATCTCCAAGGCAGAAAAGCTCTTGCTTCCTGGTGTGGGTGCATTTGACAATGCTATGTTAAGACTCAATCAGCAGGGCTTCCGTGAAATTCTGAACCAAAAAGCCCTTGTGGAGAAAGTGCCCGTGCTGGGCATTTGCCTTGGCATGCAGCTTCTGACAAGGGGAAGTGAAGAAGGTCAACTTCCCGGCTTGGATTTTATCCCGGCAGACACGGTTCGTTTTCCTGATTCTCAAGGGCTGAAAGTACCCCATATGGGATGGAACCTGGTGCTGCCGTCCACCGAAAGCGTGCTTACCCGGGATTTGCCAATAGAAAGCAGATTTTATTTTGTGCACTCTTATTGTGTCCATGCCGATGACCCGGCGCACAGTATTCTTAAGACAGATTATGGAGTTCGATTTGATGCAGCCATTCAAAAAGACAATATTTTCGGTGCCCAGTTCCATCCCGAAAAAAGCCACAAATTCGGCATGCACTTGTTCAAAAACTTTGCTTCACTCTAATGCTAAAGACTAGAGTTATACCCGCGTTGCTCCTTCGAAACGACGCACTAGTAAAGACGGTGAAGTTCAAAAAAGCCTCTTACATCGGCGATCCTGTTAATACCGTCAGGATTTTCAATGAGCTGGAAGTAGATGAATTGGTGTTTTTGGATATCACGGCGACCAATGATAAGCGAACCCCGAACCTAAAAATCCTCTCAGAGATTGCAAACGAATGCTTTATGCCTCTCGGATATGGCGGAGGCTTGAGGGATTTCGATACCATCAAATCCATTTTCGCCATTGGGTTTGAGAAGGTTGTCCTCAATACATTCTCTCACGAGAAGCCGGCCTTTGTGACCCAGGTGGCCGAGCATTTTGGGAATCAGGCAGTGGTCGCTTCCATTGATGTGAAAAAGAGTTTTTGGGGGAAAAATGAAGTTTATTCTCATGCTGGGCAGAAAAACACTGGAAAAGATCCCGTTCAATGGGCTTTGGAACTCCAGGACTTGGGTGCCGGGGAAATTTTACTGACCTCGATCGACCAGGAAGGCACTTGGTCTGGATTTGACCTCGATCTGATCAAAAAAGTAACTGACGCGGTGTCCATCCCCGTGATAGCGCATGGAGGGGCCGGAACGGTGCAACATATCGTAGACAGTGTCAAAAGAGGTGGAGCGTCCGCCGTAGCACTGGGAAGTATGGTCGTCTATCAGCAAAAAGAAATGGGCGTTCTCGTCAATTTTCCTGACAAACACCAACTTGAAAACCACCTGGCCTGAACCTGGGACATTCTGTATTGTCCCTCTCCTCATAATTTCTTCAATCGTTTAATCTGGAATGAGTTCTTTACCAAAAAATTTCAAAGTTGCTCTGGTAGGCAATATTGCAAACAACTTTTACAGAGAGGGAAAAGCCCTGCAGCAAATCGAAGATATAGAATTCCATTTGTTCATGCAGCTTCACGCTGGAATCCCAAATACGGAATTGCCTGAATCTGACGAACCGTCCCTTTTTGAAAATTATCCCAGTTGGATAAAATGCTTCTCTTTACTGAATTTCAAAAGCCTTTATTATAAGTATTTGGGTTTGGATTTTTTAGTGGATTTGGAAACCAAAAGTCTTTTGGAAGAACTGTCTCGATATGACTTGTGCATTTTCAGCGGACCAGAAATCGCCTTGATACCTTTTGTGAAAACCCAAACCATTTTTCGAGCCACTGGATCTGATTTAACAGTATTTCCTCTTTTTTCTTTTCGGGAATTCAACGCATTAAGATCTATTGATTTGAGAAATGTCTCTCCGAAGAGCCGACTAAGGGGTCTAATCCAGCATAATCTGAACCGATTACTTTATAAAAAGGCGGTAAAAAAGGTAGATTTCGTGGATTGGGGATTTGGTAAGCCTTTTCAAGATGCTCTCCAAAAACTGCATGTTCCCAGTCACAAGCTTTTGGGCATTTTTAGACTTACCATTGATCAGGAAGTATTCAAGCCTGTCGAGGATAGTGCTGATTATTGCAAGCTGAAATGGGGTTTTTCGGAAGATGACTTTTTGGTGTTTATCCCTTCCAGAATCATGATTAGCGACTCCTCCGCACACAGAAAAACTGGACAATGGAAAGCATCTGATGAGGCGATATTGGGTTTTCGTCTTTTTCTGGATGGTCTGACAAGTGAGAAAGCGAAAAAAACATTTCTAGTAATTCCGGACAGAACCCGATCGGACGAACTCGAGAAAGCCAAGGCCTTGACCGAAAGTCTCAATATGAGCGATAATGTGCGGTTCATCAGAGGAACATCAGCAGAAGGACTCACCCGATACGAGCTCATTAGAATGTATTCGAGAGCTGCGGTGGTCATGGATGATTTTGGAGCAGGCTGGTATGGCTCAGTGGTGGTGGAGGCGCTATCCTGTTCCTGTCCTGTTATTTCCTATGTCCCACAAGATATCATGAGTCTTTTTTCTGATTGGCATCCTATTTTAATTGCGAAGAAAAAAAGGCAAATCGCCGATATGATCCGGAAAATCCATGATTATCCCGAGTTTGCTGCACAATTAAAAGAAAAATCGAGGCAGTGGATCGCGGCTACGCATTCCAGCCAGTCTGTTCGCTCGCATGTGGAAAATGAGTTGAGAAAGGTCTTGGAGAAAAGTCCTAAATCAATTGCAAAGGTTTTAGATTAGCCCGCGGATTAATCAATGAATTTTAAGTCTTTTGCAAAGGACACGCTGATCTATGGTGCGTCCGATTTGGTCACTAAACTGGTCGCATTTTTTACTTTCCCGATCATCGCTTCTGTTCTAAGTGCCAAGGAGTTCGGGACCTTGGAATTGGTCTATACGATCACCATGTTGGCAGCCATGTTTGCAAATGTGGGGATGAATAATGCGGTGTCCCTTTACTATTGGGATTCAGAGATCCAAAAAACTGACCGTGTCAGGATAATCTCGTCCGGATTGTTTGTTTTAGTGATAACTGCCTCTGCGACCGTGTTGCTGGCGGGGGTCGTGATCAGGATCAATCCTTTTTCAGTAGTCGATTTTTTTGAACCGATATCTAAAATTGGTCTTGCCTTGGCTTTCTTGGTCATGGCCACCACCCAGTGGAACCAATATTGCATGGACGTGACGCGGCTCAATTTTGCTCCGTGGAAGTTTTTTGGAATTTCGATTTCCACTAGGCTAATCTCAATATTTGTGGGATTGGTGGCAATTTTGTTTCTGGATTTAGGGATAGACGGATTACTGGGGGGACAGGCACTTGCACTCGTGATAGTCGTTCCTCTGGCCATCTATTCAGTGAGAGACGAGGTGAAGCTCTCTCAAATTACCGGATTCTGGATCAAAAGACTTTTTAAGATAGGATACCCCTACATTTTTGCCAGTTTGGCTTACTGGCTATTTAGCTCGATGGACAGGTGGATGCTCGCTGCTTTTTCCTCCATTGAGGAAACAGGAATATACTCCGTTGCCTTTCGGTTTTCCTCCGTTATTCTATTTGTTTCCATGGCTTTTGGCCAATCCTGGAGCCCCATTGCTATAAAATTGAAGGCGGACTTTCCCGAGCAATACAGGGAATTGTACGGCAAGGTTTTGATCTTTCTTCTTTTCGTGATGACTTTTGTCGGCGCGATTGTCTCTCTTTTCGCTCCAGAAATAATTCTATGGTTATTGCCTGAAGAGTATTTCCCCAGTATCCATTCCTTGGTTGTACTTTCTTTTGCTGTTGTATTTCAATCCACGCAACAAGTGACTATGATCGGGATTTCACTTGAAAAAAGAACGATGCTTTTTTCAAGAATCGCCTGGATTGCTGCAGCAATTAATTTGACTCTGAATTACTTCCTTATACCTTTTTTGGGGGCATTGGGAGCATCCATAGCGACAGCGATTTCTTTTCTATCCCTTACGATCCTTTATTATTATTTCACCCAAAAATTACACCCGATAGTTGTGCAAAAGGCGCCATTGCTGTTTCTGCTGGCTGCAATTTTTGCATTTATTACCACTTCTTTTTTGTTGATTGATAACAAAATTGATCTAAAAATTATACTGGGAAAAATCGGATTGCTCCTTGTTTTTGTCTTAGTTGGGATTAGGGTACTTCATCTGAAAAACTTTATCCCTATTATTAAACTAAAGCTTTCAAAGTTAATTAGATGATTATATTGTCCCTGCTTAAATTAATAGTGGAATTGTTTTTTAAATTTATCATTTCATTGATAGGTTTTCTTATTGCCTTGCCTTTTGCTGTTTTTGCCAGATTGTTTCAGAAGTCAAGAAAAGTCAAGAAAATTTTGATTGCCGGTGTCGAGACTTCAGCCAATATCCAGGAAATCTCGGCCACTTTGTCTACTTCACCCAAGTACCTGGTCGATGTTGCTCAATTTGAGGAGCACCCATTCTACCCTCCTGTTGAAAATGAAAAAATTAAAGTATTCAGCCAGCTGACAATTTGGAAGAATGATTCTGTAGGTGTTAATGTTTTGAAAAATTGGAGGAGGATACTTTTTCTATATAGAGCTGTGCTTTATTACGATATAGTTTTTTTTAACATGAGTGAGTCCTTTCTTTTTTTTAATTTTGATTATCCAATTCTTGTTTTAGCCAAGAAGATATTGATCGTCCGTCAATGTGGCGATGAGGTGCGATACAGACCCTTGCAACATGGAATTCATTCTCAATTTGGAATTGAACAATGGCAGAATGGGAGAAGAAGTGTTCTTGATATGTTGTTTAAATTACGAAATCAAATTATGGCGGAAACCTTTGCCATTGTAATTTCAACAAAAGACCATTCGACATTTCAATTAAAGGACATATTTGTCAGGCCTTACATACAGAAACCTCTCAAAAGGACTACCGGTTTGAGTAATGAGGTACCTTTGATTATCCATGCACCGTCGGACACCAAAATAAAAGGAACAGCCTTGGTGAAGGAGGTGGTGGCTAGTCTAAAAGATCAGGGCTACCACTTTAAATTTGAACTTCTTACAGGTTTAAAAAATGCAGTTGTTCTAGAAAAGCTTTCTCATGCCTCCATCGTGATCGATCAGCCGGGTGCAGTACCTGCACGCTTTGCCGTAGAGGCAATGGCATCAGGCTGTGTGGTGATTGGAGGAAATGTTCCGGAAATTAATGGCTTGGAGGGTTGTCCGGTAATCCCCTTTTTGCCGCAAAAAACAAACCTTGAAAATTCTTTAAAGAAATTGCTCGACGATCCTGATTTTCGAATTTTTAAGGGGGAGGAAAATTACCGATACTGGCATAAAAACTTTTCTCCCGATGCCTTTCTACTTTATTTTGAAAGTTTATTGGTCAAAAAAGCTAATCGCTTTTCAAAATTTGAAAACCAATTTGACCTTTTGTATGGAGAAGCGGAGAAGTGGTATGAAAAGGTTGCCTTGAAAATTATTTATCGAAAACTATAACGAGTACGTTTGTGGTCGAATTCGGGAAGACCTGGAATCTCTGCCATCGATTAAGTAAACTTTATTGAGATTTTGACCCAAATGTTCCTGCACTGCCAAGGAAGAAATCTTTACCAATTGAAGGTGGATTACCTCTCAAAGTGGGTGGAGGTTTTTGATGAAACGTCATTTTTCTAGTTTCTGAGTTCAAGTTTATCCCCAAATAGATGAAGGAAGAATTCCCTTTAATAAATGTTCCTAAGGGAGTATCAAAGAAGGATTAAAATACGTTTTGGAAATGCTAAAGAGGATTTATTTGAATTGCTATGGAAAGCCGGAATTTTGTACTCAAATGGATTCATCCGATTGCGATAGTCAATCGATTGATCCGAGATTGTCAAAAAACAAAAATTGAAAAGAATCAATAAATGTGCGGAATAGCAGGCATTCTTTCTGAAAACCCCAACTTAATTACTAAGGAAAACTTAGTCAAAATGACTGATACCATAATCCATCGTGGGCCGGATGGCTTCGGACATTGGATAAATGAGGACGGTCGAGTTGGTTTTGGACATAGGAGGTTGTCAATTTTGGACTTGTCCGAAACTGGGGCACAACCCATGCATTATATGGGTCGATACACCCTTACCTTCAATGGGGAAATATATAATTACCTGGAAATCAGGGGTAAATTGAAAGGGAAAGGCTATACATTCCGAAGTAACTCAGATACAGAAGTACTTCTGGCTCTGTATGATTTAAAAAAAGAAAAATGCCTCCAGGATTTGGATGGTATGTTTGCCTTTGCCATTTATGACAACCAAACCAACGAAGTTTTTTGTGCTCGGGATCGGTTTGGTGAAAAGCCATTTTTTTATACCCAGTTTCAAGGCGCTTTTTATTTTGCATCTGAGATGAAAGAGTTTTGGTCAGTTGGGGTTGATAAAATTCCAGAACCCGAGATGATTTTCAATTACCTTCATTTTGATTTATTGGATAATCATTCCGATCTGGGACAAACATTTTTCATGGGAGTACGAAAGCTTGCCCCAGGCAATTATCTTATTTGGAAAGAAGGTAATTTCACCATCAAGAAATATTGGAATATCAATCCTCAAAAACAAAATAGGTCCATTGCGTTGGAGGAAGCAAAAGAAAAATTCAGAGCCCTATTTATGGAATCGGTTAGCAGAAGGCTTCGTTCTGATGTATTGGTGGGCTCAAGTTTGTCAGGAGGTATTGATAGTTCCTTGGTTGTTTGTGTAATGGATCACCTCTTAAAGGATCACCCTGAATCCATTCAGAACACCTTTTCTGCCAGATTTAAGAATTTTCATAAAGATGAAGGATATTTTATCCAAAAAGTTCGGGAAAAAACACGGATAACCTCTCACGAGGTGTACAGTGAGATGGATGATTTGGAATCCGTTTTTGACAAAATTTGCTATCACCAGGAGGAACCATTTGGCTCAGCTAGTATTTTGGTTCAATTTCAGGTCTATGAGCTAGCCAAAAAGATGGGGGTAACTGTGCTGTTGGATGGTCAGGGAGCAGATGAGATTTTGGCTGGTTATCATCCTTATTTTACCACCTTTTTCAATGAAATCAGAAAGCGTTCCGGAACACAGTTTGAAAAAGAGTTTTCTGCATACGCTCAGCTTCATGAGGGTAATACAATCAACGCGAAAATTGCAAAACCAGGATTTAAGCAAGCTATTGCAGCTAAATTTCCTGGTTTGGTGAACAAAGTGGCTAGAAGAGTTTTGAATTTACAAATGAAAAACACAGCCATGATGGCAGACGATTTTTTTTCAGAATACAAATCATTAGCTCACAATGATTTTAACTTTGATTTAGGTCAATTAAATAGTCATTTGTATTTCTCAACCTTCGAAGTTGGATTACCTACGCTTTTGAGATATGCCGACCGAAACTCCATGGCCCACAGTAGGGAGGTAAGGCTCCCTTTTCTTTCTCATGAATTGGTAGAATTTGTCTTTAGTTTGCCTTCTGAATTGAAAATTAAAGACGGTTGGACTAAATACCTGATGAGGATTGCGTTTGAAGATTTGCTTCCATCTGAAATTACTTGGCGAAAGGACAAAATTGGATTTGAACCCCCTCAAAAATCCTGGATGGACAACCCTAGTACACAGGAGAAAATAAAAGTATCCAGGGAAATCTTAAGTAAGGAAGGAATATTGAAAAAAGGTGCGGAAAATTTACCCATTCAATCCCATGTTGCGCACACCAAGGGCGATGGGAGCTGGAATCATTTGATGGTAGCAAATCTTTTTGGAAATTGAGTAAAAATTTTTTTGAAAATTGAATAATCGGGTTCTCATTTTATCTTTTTCCCGTATGCACTCTGACCCCAGAGTGTTGAGACAGATTGCCTTTTTCGAAAAGCAAGGATTTGAAATAATTTTGAGTGGATTGGAATATAAAGGCGACAAACTCTATTTCCCTCTTGCTAAATCCAAATCCCCATTCTTCAGGGTACTTAAGCTATTAATTTTGGTGACTAGATTGACCAGAATCAGAGTCTTGGAGTTTTTGCGCCACAGCAGCTTGGAAGAATTAAGTTATCAATCCCCAGCAATAGACTTGATTTTAGCAAATGATGCCGAAACTTGGCCATTAGCTATAGAGTTAAAAAAATTCCATCCAAATGCAAAGGTGATTTTTGATGCTCATGAGCAGTATGCAAAGGAATTTAGTGACATGTTTCTATGGAAATGGTTTCATAAGCGTTTTGTGAATTTTGTTTGTGAGAATTACATACCCAAGGCCGATAAATTTATTACTGTTTGTGATGGAATAGCCCAGGATTATGCAAA
>DATIAI010000544.1:0-10673 GCA_035458065.1 Algoriphagus sp.
TAGCCGGGGATCTTGACTTTATTATTGATTGAGTGCCAGAAAAGCTTCCTCTTTTACCTGAGAATTGATCTGGATCGGGTATTTACTTTTAAGTGATTCAATCAGGTTCTTTTCAAGATATTCCTGATAATCCCTGATTACTAGTCCTCTGGATTCTTCGAATTTACGGGGTTCAGCCGGAAGTTTTTGGCCAGTTGTGACCAAATACAATGTGCCGTCTATCTGGATCTCCTGATAAGGTAGCTGGAGATCTATTTTGGAAAGCACCGGGTGATCGGCATATTCGAATAGTCCGGATTCAGTCTGAAAAGCCAAAGTCGAATTGGCTTTATAATTTGCTTCAAACTCCTGAATCAGAGCTTGATTGTATCCCTTTCCCTGTATGGCCTTTCGGGCATTTTCGAGTTGGGAGGGATCCAATACTTTGACCACAAATGCTTCAATCCGGTTTTTCCACTGGTATCGGCTGATGTTCTTTCTGAAATATTCCACCTGGCCAAGGGAATCCTTGATTCCTTTTTCCCAAACTTCTTGATTCATCAGTGAAAACAACAAAATCCCATCGCGATATTCCTTGAGCAGCATTTGGTAATCTTTGTTGTTCGCTTCAAGATCAATTTCCTCTGTTTGGGATAAAGTTTCAGCAACAAAACGGTCATACCAAATGTCAAAGGTTCCACCTTTAATGTTGGGACTGATTTCTTCACCTTCCATAAAAGATGCTAAGTCCGAGGCGAGGTAGGTTTTTCCCTGTAGGGTAAACAAAGGTGATTTATCCAGAGATCGACTGACTAATGCAGTTCTGAAATCCCCTTTTGCTATCGGGTTTAGTGCTTGAGACAAATTTTTAACAGAAGGTTCATCCTCTTTAAAACCATAGCGGGCTTTTTGGATAGCCACCACCTGAGATTGAATCATGCCAGACCTGGAATCCCTCAAAATTTTTGATCGGATATTTTCCTCCATATCCTCGAATGAATCAATGGGCTTTTTTTCCTCAAGTCGTAGAATATGATAGCCATATTGAGTCTTCAGTGGAGGTGATACTTCGCCTGTTTCAGTCAGTGAGAAAGCGGCCATTTCAAATTCTGGAATCATACTTCCTACACCAAACCAGGGGAGCATACCTCCTCTTTGACTTGTAGCAGGATCTTCGGAAAAGGTCTTGACAATATCCTCCCATACGGTATTTTCCTTTTGGATTTCGGCATAGATGTCAGAGATTTTTCTGCGGGCATTTTCTTCCTGCGTGAGATCGTTTGCATCAAACCGCACCAAAATATGTGATACTCTCACCTGTCCGGGATTAGGCTGGCGATCTTGTACCTTAATAATATGGTATCCAAAATTGGTCAAAACAGGATCAGATACTTGACCGGCCTGAAGGGTATAAGCGGCGTCTTCAAAAGGCTGAACCATCTGAAGCCCGGTAAAATAACCCAAATCGCCTTTGTTTATTTTGGCCGATGGGTCATCGGAATATTGAACTGCAAGTTCATTGATATCACCGCCATTTTCGATTTCTCCTTTGACTTTCAATGCCATTTTCAGGACTATCAAACTGTCCTCAGTGCTGGCATTCGGAGGGAATTGGAAAAGAATATGGCTGGCACGGACCACCTCCTGCATACGGGAATAGGCTTTGCGAAGCTCACCTTCTTCCAGCGAATTTTTGATCAGATAAGGATAAATCAAGGTTTCCTTAAACGATCCGAATTCTCTTGAAAACTCCTCGGATTTATCCAATCCAAGAGCTTCAGCCTCCCGGACTTTCAATTTGTAATTGATAAATAAGTCCAGGTTTTCTTCAAATTCCTCGCGGCTGACCCCTGATTCCGGAGTATCTGTGTTTTTGCCCTTAGAAATTAGATACACAAGTTCATCCTTGTCCACGGGTTTTCCTCCCACAGTCAACAAGGCCTCACTAGAGTCCTGCGCTGTAGCCTCTGAAGATAGGTTTAGCAGGAAAGCAACTTGAATGGTGACTACAAATGCCGAAATGGTTCGGTGATTCATGAACTGGATAGCCGATTTACAATGCAATGTTACAAATTTATCAGTAATTCGAGGTGAAAGCCTTATCGCTGGGGCATTTAACCAAAATTAGGATCGAAACCACTTGATCAAGCGGCAGGTATTGGTGCCGTTTTTGGATTCAAATTCGATTTCATCCATAATTTTCTTAACCAAAATGATGCCTAAGCCCCCTTTTCTCTTTTCAACCATGACCTTTTTAAGATCAGGCACCTCATAATTCAAAATATTAAATGCTTCTCCCTGATCGGAGATTTCAAAAATTAATTTTTCATCAGAGTCTAAAACCTCCAGTTGGATAGAATCTTGGGGATTGCAGTCGTGCGAATGGATAATAAGATTTGCACAGACTTCTTCCACTGCCAAGGTGACTTGGTGCTTTTCGATTTCGGTCAAAGTTGCATTCCCAATTGCATGCTGAAGGAAAGCTCTCAGTTCCGAAAGTGCCGAGGTTTGGCAGGATATATTAAGTCGGTGCTTCATTTTTTACTCTGCAAAAGCTGCTTCTCTGTCGGGATAGATTGGAATCAACTGATCCAAACCCAAAATCCGGAATACCTCATAAACCCGTGGAGTTAGTTCACAGATCTTCATACTGATATCTTGCTCTTGAAAGTCCTCCAGATAAGACATAAATACCCCAAGTCCCGCCGAGGAGATGTACTCCAGGTTTTTTCCGTCTACTATGATGGATTTGCTTCCGGACGCGACCAATTCCTGAATCGCTTCGTCCAGGATCACGGAGTTGCTTGCATCCACTTCTCCGTGGAGGCTGAGGATATCATTTTGGTTTACTTTTGTTTTTTCCAGACGAAGCATGGCTTACGGATTCTTTATACTAAATGTTTTTATGTTGTTGGATTTTGAAACTTGACAACCATCATTGAATAGTCGTCGTCAATCAAACCGTCCCCACCGACAAAGACGTGAAGGGAATCAATAAGTTGGTTTTGGATTTCCTGCGGGCTTTTTGAGTGGTGGATTTCCACCAAACTGCGGATCCGTTCGAATCCGAATTGTTGACCCTTTGGGTTTTTGGCTTCCACAATTCCATCTGTGATCAAAACCAGGATGTCTCCAGTCTCATAGGTGAAGGTTTTCTCCTGAACGTGATTTTCGTACTGCTTGTTTCTTAAAATTCCCAAGCCCAAGCCATCGAAGAACATAAACTCTGATTTTGCCTCTTTGGCTTTGTACACCAAAGTCGGAATATGTCCGGCTCTGGAGTGACAAATCTTTTGCTCAGCGATATTGATCAGGAAAATCGAAGCCGTGATAAAATGGTTCCTTTCCAGGCATTTACTTAAAGCGGAATTGGCCTTGATCATAAATTGGGCTGGACTCAAGTTGAGCTGGATCAGACTGTGGAATACCCCCTTCATCTGAGACATGTGAAATGCTGCTGAGGTTCCCTTGCCCGAAACGTCACCAATAATCAATACATACCGATTGTCGTCCAATTTATAGGTGTCATAATAATCCCCCCCAACTTCATCTGCAGCGTTGGAGAATGCACAAATTTCAAATGAATCCGGATGGTCCAACTTTGCAGGTAGCAGCGCTTTCTGTACCCGTTGGGCTATTTTCAATTCCTCCTGATATCGTTCGTTTTGGATAGCTTGGTTCAACAGCCGGTGATTTTCCACAGCGATACAAGCTTGCCGGACAAAAGTGCTGATGATATTGACCATTTCTTTGTTGAATCCATCCCTAACTTCCTTGCAAAGAACCATTCTGCCAATAGCCAACTTGTTAATGATCAGGGGTACCAAAAGGGTGGATTCAAAGCGGGGATGTTCCAGTCTGATCAGCAGGGGTTGGAGCAATTCCGGCCGGTCCGTCGAAGCCCATTCCGTTGCAGATTTTTGATTTTTGATCAGTTCCGAAAGTTCTTCTTTAGTGGATTCATCCAGGAATCTCAGCTGGTTGATTCCTGCGTTGTGCTCTTCAGGGTTGATTTCAATCCAAGCGCCGTCAGAATAGGATGCACTCATACAACTGTCCAAAAGGATATCCAACACCTGCTCCTCGTTGTCATCCGGCTGAATCGATTGGCTCAGACGCTGAAAATTGATGGCTTCTGTGAGTTTTTGCTCAAATACTGAAGAAGTGGGAAGATTGAAAAGGGTAACCAGAAAACTGAAAAGAGCATAGATAAAAATGAACCCAAACAAAGCCATCAAAAACAGGTTGTCGGTCAGGTTGACTTGATACGTTTCTGCCTCGCTATATGCCAAAAGCCTTCGGAAAAGGTACCCTGTACATATTAAAATGAAGAAAAGAAAAAGCAACGACTTCCATTTTTCTTTGAAAGTCAGGTAAGGTATCCATTTTAAATTTCCTGATAGGACAACGGAAATCACAAACATGATGACCATCGCAAACAGGAAGCTGTAATCGAAATTGTTTTTGTTGAAAAAGACGAAGAACATCGCCACCAACATGGCAAACTCGAATGCCTGCCATTGCTTGACTACTTGTTTGTTTTTCTGATAAAGGATCAAATGCTTCCAAAGCAAGGCCGAGGAAATCAGAAAAATGGTCGTCAGGGCAAAGTTTACATGGTAAAAGAAGTTTTTCAGAAAAGGCTCCGTGGCAAGTTTGCTGTCGCCCATGGAAATATAAAAAAGCTCTGTAATCAGGGCTACCCCTGTGGCAAAAATTCCGGTAGAGGCTGCACGCCACAGGAGATTGAGAAAATCACTCTGAATGTTTTTGCCGATCGAATAGCTGTAGAAGCCGTACAGGGTAAAGAAGAAAAGGATCTCCAGAATCCAGGTGATTTCATCAGAAATACCTGATTCGATCTCATTGATCATTCCAAAAAGTCTGACCAAATCCACAAATAGCAAGGCCAGCCACACCAAAATGGAGAGTAGAAGGCTTAGTTTGCCGATATGGATGGAGGGTAGTTTGACCATCAGAATGCTTTCGCAATAATACTGAAACTGAACTAATCCTGATTCATTCGGATGGTTACAGTCAGTTTTGCCTAGTTAAAAATTGTCAAGAAGTGATCAGAGGCAAACCAATTCTTCTACGACACCCTTTCCCACCTTTTCCTCGATCAATCCCAAAACTTTGGATCGGTTGAGCATCAGTTCTTTTTTGACGGGTCCTGAACTCAGTTTTACAAAAAGCTTTTTGTCTTTGATAAACACAGAGGTGGTACGATCCGAAATTGTCCTTCCGACGATTTCACCCCAGCTGCTGATCAGTTGTTTTTCTTTGAATTTGTCCTCCAGCCGGTAAGCCTTCAGCAGTTCATTGAAAGCTGCCTCGAGGGGAGCAGCTTCTTTTTTTCTTCCGGAAGATGGGTTTTGTGTCATGGAGTTAGATGAATAGTTCGGCTGCGATACTGTCAGCCAGTAACATTCCCCTTTTGGTCAAAGATAAGATTTTACCATCCCAAACCAGCCAACCTTGATTTTCTAATTTTTCAATTTCTAAGGCTTTCCTTTTAATGAGGTCAATTCCAAATTCTGCGGAAAGGTCGGAAGGAGAAAGTCCCCATATTGTCCGTAAACCGGTCAAGATCCGGTCATTCGCTTGATCCTCAATTGTGCTGGTTTCGATTTCAAAAGGGAGTTTTCCCGATTCCAAAGATTTAATATATCCTGAATTTGAAGATGGATTGAAACCGCGGTTTTTTCCGTCAAAGGAATGGGCGCTCGGACCCAAGCCAAGGTAGGAGACTCCTTTCCAATAATTCGTGTTGTGCAGGGCAAATTGTCCGGGCTTTCCAAAATTGGAAATCTCGTATTGAATGTATCCTGCATTTTCACTTTGCTCCTGAAGCCATTCAAATTGCTCGGCCACGAAATCCTCGTCAGCGGGCTGGAACTGTCCTTTTTCGGTCCATTTCCCCAAAGCAGTTTTTGGCTCTACAGTCAAAGAGTAAGCGGAAATATGACCGGGATCCTGACTCAAGGCCTCAGTCAGATCTTTTCTCCAAATGGAATGATCCAGGTACGGAAACCCATATATCAGATCTATCGAAAACTTTTCAAAACCTGCATCTCTGCCTCGGGAAATGGCTTCCAAGGCTTCTTTTGCGGAGTGAGCCCGATTGTAAAATTGGAGGACTTCCTCCTGAAAACTTTGAATTCCAAGGCTCAGCCGATCGATCCCGAGGTTTTTCCAAACTTTTAGATTTTCATCCGAAAGATCGTCGGGATTTGCTTCCAACGTTACCTCTTTCCAATCGGAGGTGAATTTTCTCCGGATTTTATCCAAGATATAATTCAGGTGTTTTTCAGAAAGCAAGGAAGGTGTCCCACCACCAAAATAAACAGTTTCGACAGTTTGGCCATGGAGATAGTCTTTTCGAAGTTCGATCTCCTGACCGATGGCAGAGACCAATTGATCCATGCGGCTCAAGTTGGTGCTGAAGTGAAAGTCGCAATAGTGGCAAGCCTGCCTGCAAAATGGAATGTGGATGTAGATGCCCGCCAAGTGAATTCGATTAACTTGCGAATATAATCAATCCCGAATTGCGCCTTGAAGTCCCGGATTTTGACGGTTTTGTTTTTACTGACTTTTGGACAGACGGATTGTCTGGGGCAGCAAGTTTTTCGGGTAACTTGGGTCGAAAGAAATAATTCGAATAGCAAGGATTTCGCCCAGGTAGACAGTGCCAGGCAATTTGCAGATTCGATTGCTTTGGTTTTTCAAAGCGAAGGATTTTTAGATGGGTTTTTTGGCGAAAATAGTAAAGGAGACACTCTTTATTTCATTTGGAATTCGGGTCCGCTTTTCCGTTGGGAGAAAATTAAACATGGTAATGTCCCCGCGCTTTTTGTTGATGAGTTGGGAAAACCTGGTTTGGAGTACCCAGAGCCATTTTTTTGGATGGAACGAAGTCTTGCACTTGCTGAGAATAGCGGGTTTCCGTTTGCAGAATTGAAAATTGACAGCCTGGAAATCAAAGATAATTTGATTTCAGGCGTGATGAATTTTGATTCGGGTCCGCTGATTACCTGGGACAGTCTAGAGGTATCAGGCGAAAGCAAGACCCAGCAACGATACCTTCAGCAGCTATCCGGACTGAATCCAGGGGAAGCATTCTCTCAGGAAAAATTGGAAAAAGCTGCTCAGTCAGTTCTCAAGTCACCCTATTTCACCTTAGTGGGAGCTCCGGAACTTTCCTTTCAAACCCAGCAGGCAAAACCCATTTTTACCCTTCAGGATCGGAGGGTAAATGTTTTTGACGGGGTAGTTGGATTTTTGCCCAATGAAAATGAACCGGGGAAAATGTTGATTACCGGGGAAGTAGACCTCCAATTGTATCATCTGGGAGGAAAAGGCCGGGATTTTTCTGTCAATTGGCAAAGGCTTAACATCCAATCCCAAGCTCTGGAAATCAAAGCGAAAGAAGCTTTTGTGTTTCGGTCTCCGCTGGATTTTCAGGTTGGATTTTCACTTTTAAAGCAGGATTCCAGTTTTGTAAACAGGACTTTTGAGTTGGATTTTGGATATCGGATATCTGATGAAGGATACTTGAATTTTTTCACAAGAAGGCAAGCGGGGGATTTGATTTCTCCTGAAGACCTTGAAAACAATCAGTTTTTGCCAGCTGCAATTGACTTTCGCTGGAATCAATACGGGATAGGAATAGATTGGTACAACCTGGATTCGCCTGTTTCTCCTAGAAAAGGGAGTCGCTTTCAGGGACGATTTTCATTGGGAAACAAAAGAATTATTCAAAATACGGGACTGCCTGAGGAATTGTATGAGGGACTTGAAGAATCATCCCCTCAATATCAGGGATGGTTTTCCGGTGAAAAGCACCTTTTTCTGAATCCTTCCTGGGGAATGTGGTTGCGTGGGGTTGGTGGATTTTTGGAAAATGAAAACTTGTTTTTGAATGAACTTTACCGACTTGGTGGATTGAAAAGTATCAGGGGATTTAATGAAAAAAATTTCTATGCCAAGGGATATGGATATTTCAATTTAGAACAGCGTCTGTTTTTTGATCAAAACTCCTATTTGGTGGTTTTTGCAGATTTAGGTGTCATCGAAAATCCCTACGAAGTTCAAAAAATTGACTATCCAATTTCATTTGGAACAGGAATCAATTTGGACACTGACGGAGGATTATTCAGTTTTGTGTTTGCGTTGGGAAAATCAAATACGCAACCATTGTCTTTTTCCTATTCCAGAATCCATTTCGGGTATTTGGCCAGGTTTTAGAGGAAAAAATTTTATGTCTAAAGTTCATTTGCTGGTCTTTTTATGTTTTTTATTGAGTCTTGGAGCAAAAGCCCAGGTATTGGAGAATTATGACGGACAATGGAAATCTGCCCGGGAAGAATCCTGGCTGGGAAGTAATAATCAAATTGAGTTAAAAGTTGATTTAACTACTTTTCCCGAATCTGAACTTAGAATTAAACTTCCTTCCAAATCCACGGTTTTCATCGATGGGAAATTATGGCAATTGACCACAGGAGACACGGTTTTTTTCAAATCTATTAGGGAATTTTACTCCGAGTTTGGCAAAGACTCAGTGAATTTTACTGTTGTAAGTCCAGAGTTGGCTCCAAGGAAAGCAAGTATCAAAAAAGTAATCGGAAGAGAAAACCTGGATGAGGTCATTTTAGGACCCGAGGGGAACCCTATAATCAGCCGATTTGTACCACAGCCTGTGAAGGATTTTTACTTTACGGCACTTATTATCATTCTATTCTTTGTGGCTTTATATAAGCTGGCTTATCCATACCTGCTTGCCATGATGCTACAACCATTATCGGTGATCAGTGCTGAGGATTTTTCTGACAGTGGAAACCTTCAAAAGTTTTTTTCATTTGATGTCATCTTCTACATCCTGATTGTGGCCATGATGATTTCTCAGGGAGCAGTCACCGGGTTGGTTGTTTTTAGAAAAGACTGGCTGGACACCTGGATCGGGTTGGATTATTCCTCTCTCCTGTTGATTTGGTTGGTGGGAGCATTCGCGATTTTGATTTTGACTATTATCAAATTCATAGGAATCCGCCTGATATCTTATTTGTTTGATTTGGGCAAGGCGGAGTTTTCACATTTTTTTTACCTGCTGAGGCTGATTGTATTTGGTAGCTCAGTTGTATTGTTGGTAGGCGCTTACTTTGTCGCAAATAATTTTTCAGGTTTGGAATCGGCTTTTTCCATTCTTTTTTTGGGATTCTTTTGGTTTTACATCATCGGAGTTCTGGGATTGTTTCTGATTATGATGAGTAGACTGAGTTTTAAGAAATACCATTTATTTACTTACCTTTGCATCGCGGAATTAGCACCTTTTCTAATCCTTGCAAAATGGATTATGGCTCTAGGTCAGTGACGTTAATGAACTATAATAAAGGAATAAACTAGCATGAGTGCAGCTCCAAAAGATCGCTTTAAGCCCGTAAAGAGTATCCTAGTTTCCCAGCCCAAACCAACCGATGCCAATTCTCCCTATCTTCTGTTGGCGGAGAAGTATAAGCTGAAGATTGATTTCAGGCAATTTATCAAAGTTGAGCCTGTTCCCCCGAAAGAATTCCGAAAGCAGAAAATCGATATTCTGAAGCATACGGCTATCATTTTTACCAGCCGAAATGCAATCGATCACTTTTTTGCCATATGCAAAGAGTTTAAAATCGAGATGCCGGCCGAAATGAAATATTTCTGTATTTCAGATCAAACAGCCCACTACCTTCAGAAATACATTGTAATCCGAAAGCGAAAGCTTTTTGTAGGGCAAAAAACTGCCGAGGATCTTTTTGATTATTTCAAAAAGCATAAAAACGAGAAGTATTTATTTCCTTGCTCTGATATCCGCAAAGACGATATTCCAGGGTATATGGAAAAACACGGGATTGCTTTCACCGAGGCAATTATATACCATACAGTAGCTGCTGATCTTTCTGATCTGGCTGATGTTAAGTATGATATTTTGGCATTTTTCAGCCCTTCAGGGATCAAATCATTAAAAAGTAACTTCCCGGATTTTGTTCAGGGAAATACAAGGATTGCTGCTTTTGGGCCAACCACAGCACAAGCGGTAAGAGATATGGAGCTCATTTTGGACATCGAAGCACCCATGCCAAATGCACCAAGTATGACAGGGGCATTGGAACTTTATATTAAAAAGGCCAATAATTTGTAAATCTTAGAATCATTTCCTGTGGTTTTTCAGTTTAAATTCATACACTAGTTTAAAATTGAATTCACCCCAGCCAAATGACTACCAAAAGCCGATTGGATAACTTTTTAAAGCTTGGATTTTCATTAATTCTGTTTTTGAGCGCAGGATACATTCAGGCACAGCAAGACGCACAGTTTACCCAATACATGTATAATGGCATGTTTTACAATCCTGCTTTTGCGGGAAAGGAAAGTGGGTACCGTTTTTCTGCACTACATCGTTCACAGTGGATGAATTACACCACAAGCTCTGGCCAAGGCGGTGCTCCTGTGACTCAGCTGATTACAGCAGAAGGACGATTGGATGCAAAAAATATTGGATACGGTTTATCTATTGTAAATGACCAAATCGGGGCAACTGGAAACCTTGAAATAAACCTGAAAGGCAGTTATCATAAAAAAATTAACCGCGCCACTTTAAGCCTAGGAGGGTATTTTGGAATATATTCCAGTTCTCTCGATTATGGGGAAATTGTCGT
>DATIAI010000545.1:0-6144 GCA_035458065.1 Algoriphagus sp.
GGATATTTTCCTGGGATCAACTATTGTCAGAACTGGTGAGCCTGTTGGGTCATTTTTTGGATTTGTTCATCAAGGAACCTGGAGTACCAGCGAGGAATCTACTGCTGCTCAATTCAATAAAAGACCGGGCGATATTAAATACCAAGATGTAAATAATGATGGTAGAATAAACGATGCAGATCGGGTAATCATTGGAAAAGGTATTCCTGATTATTTCGGGACATTCTACAATAGCTTCACGTATAAGAATTTCAATTTGATAGTTGATATTCAATATAGTGTAGGTAATGATGTGTTGTTTAGAAGTAAGCACTCTGCAGAAGACCGGACAGGTATTGCCAATAGTTTCAAAACAGTATTAAATGCATGGACCCCTGAAAACCAGGAAACCAATATTGCGCAAATACGGCCTTTGACTGCCGGATATAATACCAACAATGATACAGATAGAGTTCAGGATGGATCTTTTGTAAGGGGGAGAAATCTGATGCTGGCATACAATTTTGCACCTGAGTTGCTTGAAAAAATCAAGGTGGCAAGGTTGAGAACCTTCTTCTCAGTTCAGAACTTTTTCCTGAGCACGAAATTCCAGGGATATGATCCCGAAGTGTCTACTTCAGGTGCAGCATTTGATCAAGGTGTTGATTTATATGCCTATCCTAAACCTAGAGTTTTTATGTTAGGCTTGAACGTTACTCTGTAATCATATTTAATACTTACTAATCATGAAAGATATAAAGCATTCAATAAGAATATTTTGCCTTGGAATCTCCACGGTTCTGATGGCGGGATGTGCGGGGTTTTTGGATGAATCCGATAAATCCAACTTTACATTAGATAATTATTTTACCAAGCCTGAACATGCCACAAGCGTTGTAAACTCTATTTATCAAGATTTGCGGCCGATCACAGAAAGTGGGTTTAATGGAGGGCCTTGGATGATGGTGGAGTTTGCTACTGGCCTTGCAGATACCGAATTGGGACAAGCCCAGTTTAGCTTGTTTGTTAGAGATTTGGTAAACAACTCAGACAATGGATATGGTCAGACGATCTGGACCAGCTATTATCGGGGAATAGCCAATGCAAACCTTGCTATTTCAAAAATACCGACCATTACGATGAATGAAGCCTTGCAGAGTAGATTAATCGGCGAGGCCAAATTTATGAGAGCTTACTACTATTATAACCTGGTAAGGATTTTTGGAAATATTCCCCTGATCACAGAACCTGTTGATTTGTCTTCCTCGGATCTATATGCGACTCCTGCCAATCCGGAAGATGTATATAATCAAATTGTAAAGGATTTGGTTGAAGCTGAATCTACAGGATTGCCCATGATAGATGCGACAGGTAGAGCTTCTTTGGGAGCAGTCAAGTCTTTGTTGTCGAGTGTTTACCTGACTATGGCAGGTTATCCTTTGCAGAAAGGGAACGAGTTCTATAAGCTGGCTGCTGACAAGGCTAAAGAAGTGATCGATTCTAAAGTATTTTCCCTGTTTCCATCTTACTTGGATTTACATAATCCAGATAAGAAGAATATAGGAGAAAATATTTTCATGACTCAATTTGCGGCTTTTATTCAGCCTTCCTCCTGGCAGGTGTCAATCATCCCATACAACAGGGGTATTTCGCAATACAGCTCTGAGACGGGGGGGATTTTTGCCAACGAAGAGTTTGTGAAGTCTTATGAGCCAAATGACAAGCGTGTCAGAGAGAAGGAGTTTTATTATACCAACTATACCCTGAGATCCGATCGAACCAAAACTCTTGAACTTGGGGATTATTATATCTATAAGCACTTCGATGAGACTGCAAATTTAGCCACCACCAGCAGTGCGTTGAATTGGCCTGTCATTCGTTACGCTGAAGTGCTTTTGATTTTTGCGGAGGCATCAAACGAAGCAAATGGACCCACAGAACAAGCCTACAATGCTGTTAATGCCATCAGGACCAGAGCTGAACTGCCGGGTTTGGCTAATATGAGCAAAGAACAGCTGAGAGAGGCAATCTGGAGAGAAAAGTGGTTTGAATTATCCTATGAAAATAAGACATGGTTTGACATGGTAAGAATCCGTAAAGCATTCAATGTTAAAACCAGACAGTTTGAAGAATTCGTGGGGCATAAGTTTGTTTATGGTCCTGTATTGAAGGAGAGAGAATTGTTGTTCCCTATCCCTACAGCAGAGATCCGCAACAATTCCAATCTTGTACAGAATCCAGGATATTAATAGCGGGTAGTTAGTTTGATAATTGGTAAAGGCCGCTTTCCAGTGAATTTCTGAGAGGCGGCTTTTCTGTTTAAGTTTTTTAGGTAATATGGATGAGAGGGAGACTTCAGCCGGGAGTGATTATTTTTTTCGGCCTCAGGATGCCGCAGGACACGGACTTTTTCTTGTCTTTATATGTTCAAGTGAAAATAAAAATACTCTCCAGTGGAATTCATGACAAAGTGCAGTTGATTAAAAATACTGAGTCGGTTGTCCGCTCATAGAAATCATTACTTACTTTTAAACAAACAGACATTAATTGAACGCATGAAAAAATCTTTTAATTCATACCTAGTAAGCTTTTTACTGGTTCTTGTAGCATTGATTCCTGGATTTCAAAGCCTTGCCCAAAATGGCCACACCTTCCTCCAATACGAGGGTCAGGAAGGTCCCGGCAAAGGAAAACACATAGTCCTCGTGGCTGGCGATGACGAGTATCGATCCGAGGAATCCATGCCGATGCTGGCTAAGATTCTGTCCAACAGATACGGATTCAAAACCACCGTTCTGTTTCCAATCGAGCCGAGTACCGGAAACATAGTTCCAAATTATCAAAACAACATCCCAGGCTTAGAGCATTTGGAATCTGCTGATTTGATGATTATGCTGGTTCGCTTTCGTGAACTTCCCGATGAGCAAACTAAACATATTGAGAACTTTTTGAAAGCCGGCAAACCGATTATCGGCTTGAGGACATCAACACATGCTTTTGCCTACCAGAAAAACAAAACCTCACCTTATGCCAAATGGGATTGGAACGGAAAAGTAGCCGGTTGGGAGAAAGGTTTCGGGATGAAGATTTTTGGAGAAACCTGGGTCAACCATCACGGTATCCACGCGAAGGAAGGTTCCCGCGCACTGGTAGACGGAGTACAGCAGATGAACGATCATCCCGTGCTTCGTGGAGTCAATGACATATGGGTTCCGGAGGATGTCTATGGAATAAAAAGCCTGCCTGCCGAAGCAGAAGTTTTGATCTATGGGCAGTCCACTGCCGGAATGGACGCTCAGGCTGCTCCCATGTGGGAAAAATCAGTAATGCCAATCGCTTGGACCAAACCATACCAAATCGAAGGAGGAAAGCCGGGAATGGCTTTTGCATCCACCATGGGTTCTTCTCTGGGCTTCCAAAGTGAAGATCTCCGTCGCCTGATTGTCAACGCATCTTTTTGGCTGTTGGAAAAGCCAGAGATAATTACCCCGGACCTGAATGTGGAATTCGTGGGCGACTACAAGCCGACTATGTTTGGCTTTGATACTTTCCGTAAGGGGATGAAGGTTGAGGATTTTAAATAAAAATTGGTCAACAGTCCAAGGTCAACAGTCCACCGATGCAAGGCTGTCGACCATGGGCTGTGGTCTGTTGACAAAAATAAACCATGAACAAAATAGGATTTAATGTGCTGGCGTGGTCAGCGGTGGTGTCGGATGAGTTGTTTCCGATCCTGGATAGATTAAAGGGAATTGGCTATGACGGAGCTGAATTTTTTGTCGGGCCTTGGGAGGAGAAAGCCTTCAAGTCAGTAGGCAAGCACTGTGCAGATATCGGGCTCGAAGTGACGACGGTGACTGTCCTCAGCCCGGAGGAAAACCCGATTTCACCAGATTCAAAGGTTCGGGAAAAGTCCAAGGAAAGGTTACGCTGGGTTTTGGATCGAGCTGCTGATCTAAATTCTCAGGTACTATGCGGACCCTTCCATTCTGCATTTGCCACTTTTGCTTCCCGAGCCCCGATCGAGGACGAATACAATTGGTCAGCCGAAGTCCTGCATGAAATGGGAGACTATGCCCAAAAGCTGGGAATCCTGCTGACTCCCGAGGCGTTGAACCGCTTCGAATGCTATTTGGCCAATACCATGGAGCAATTGGATTACCTCCTTACCAAGGTCAACCATCCGAATGTTCAGGCGATGTTTGATACTCACCATGCGAATATGGAGGAGAAGAAACTCGGTCAAGCCATTGAATTCATTGCGCCGAAGTTGGGGCATTTCCATATCTCAGAAAACGACCGCGGAACTCCCGGTTCGGGTCATGTGAATTTTGACGAAACCTTTGCCGCGCTGAAAAAAGTCGGCTATTCCGGTTGGCTGACTATTGAAGGCTTCACCCGCAACGATCCTGCTTTTGCCAATTCGATTGGTGTGTGGAGGAATTTCTCCGAGCCTTGGGACATGGCTGAAAACGGCTACAAGTTGATCAAGGGGATGCTGGAGAAGCACGGTTGAGGAGAAGTTGTCTAGCATCTACCTTGGAGATTGGTTTCTATCCTGAAACTCTTTTTTTAACAGCTTCTATCATTCAACATAACCATGGGAAAAAAGCTCGAAGCCATCACGGCTGAATTGCAGGAGTTTATCGGAAGACAAAAGATATTTTTCGTAGGAACAGCTGCTGAAGAAGGCCGAGTCAATGTCTCACCCAAAGGGACAGATTCCTTCCGGGTGATAGACCCAAACAAAATAGTCTGGCTCAACCTGACTGGAAGCGGGAATGAAACAGCCGCCCATTTGTTGCTCAATCCCAGAATGACTGTAATGTTCTGTGCTTTCGAGGGGAAACCCATGATCCTGCGACTCTATGGCCATGCAAAAATCTACCATAGGCGTGACCCCGAATTTCATCAGTACATCGGGTTATTTCCGGAAAACACCGGGTCGAGGCAAATCATTGTGATGGAGGTGGACTTGGTTCAAACTTCCTGTGGGTTTGCAGTTCCGTTTATGGATTTCAAGGAAGAGCGGGAAACACTGAACTCTTGGTCAACCAAGCAGGGGAATGAAGGCATCGAACGCTATTGGGAAGAGAAAAACACCAAAAGTCTCGATGGTTTTGAGACAAAAATTCTTGGAGAATAGAGGGTTAAGGGACAAAAGACGAGAGGCAAGAATCAAGAAGCCAAAATAGACTTTAGACCAAAGTAGAATTTTTAACCTCCTGTTAATTTTTCCATGGCAAAATTCAATGGAGGATTTTCAAGTGATGCGGATCCTTGAATGTTGAAAATTGATTATTCAAGATTTAAAATCTTTCATTCCTCCTCCGGCACAGCCATCGTGTGATTTCCCAGAAGTTTCCATTTTCCATCGACCAAAGCATAGGTTCGCATAAAGTGGTATGTCACCGGAGTTGGGCCACGATCCACGACCGTATACCCGCTTACCACTGCGGTGCTCCCCAAAACCACCACCTGTTGATCTTTAGAAGTCCGATTGCGGGTATCGTCCTTTTGACCTGCTTGGATCCGCTTAGCCCGGGCGATTACCGCTTCTTTGCCGTCGATCAATCCGGCATGATTGTGTACCCAAACAAAGTCCTCCGCAACCAAATTTTCCAAAAAGACCACATCGGAGTCCAATAGGGCTTTTTCCCAGCCCTGATCCAAACTGAGGATTTGCTGATCGGTTGTTTGGGAGATAGCTACAAAGTGAAATGAGAAAAAGAAGGCGAGTAGGAGGAAGGGTTTCATTTTGGGAGAATTTATGGAGGTCTTGGAAATTACTAAACCGAATTTCCTCTACCTACTTTTTGATTCATTTTTCTCGTCATCCAAAAAATCGCCAAAAGAAAAATCCCCAAAAAGCCCAAAAGAAAAGAATACCCAGTGAAGAAGGCCATTTTCCCAAACAGATAAGGCATCAGGGTAATGCCAACATACGCACTGGCCATTTGAAGCCCCATGATACGCTGGGAGTGCTTTTCCCCAAAATTAACCGGAGTCTCATGCAAAAGGCTTGGAAATATGGGTGCACATCCCAAACCCACTAGGAGAAAACCCGGCAAAAGGAACTGGTTAAAGGGAAGGAAAAGCATTAATAGTCCCAAACCGATTACTCCTTGTCCCAGATAGACCAATTGCCGGTTGGTAAAATGGGCA
>DATIAI010000546.1:0-3251 GCA_035458065.1 Algoriphagus sp.
CCAATTCCCCCTTATGGGTGATCAATACTCCTTTGGTGATTTCTTCGTCCAAATCCAGGGTAAATCCGTCTTTAGTTGCCAGATGAAGAAGAAGTGTGGAAATGTTGGTAGCATAGAGCATGCTTGCGTTGACCGACAACAGAGAGGGCAAATTGGACTCACCCACAAGCGTGACTCCATGCTTGACGACGGTCTTATTTTTTTCGGAAATGGCACAATTGCCTCCAGATTCCACCGCCATATCCACGATTACAGAACCGGTCTTCATGCTTTTCACCATGTCTTCGGTCACCAGAACCGGGGATTTTTTGCCCATTACCAAAGCGGTGGTGATCACCAAATCAGCGTCTTTGATTTTGTCACGGATTAGTTGCTGTTGCTTCTCCAGAAATTCAGCCGACACTTCCTTGGCATAGCCACCTTCTATTTTGACCGTCTCAGCTCCTTCCACGGTCAAAAATCTTCCACCCAGTGATTCTACTTGTTCTTTGGTTTCAGGTCGCACATCACTTACCTCCACGATTGCTCCCAATCGTTTGGCTGTAGCCACTGCTTGCAAACCCGCTACGCCAGCTCCGAAAATCAGAACTTTGGCAGGCGTGATTGTACCTGAAGCGGTCATCATCAGAGGAAAAATCTTTCCCAGATAATTTGCTCCCAAAATCACAGATTTATAACCGGCAAGGTTGGCTTGGGAGGAAAGCGCATCCATCTTTTGTGCCCGGGAAATCCTCGGCACAGCATCCATGGAAAAGGAAGAAATTGATTTTTGATTCAGGGCTTCCAACACCTCTGGAAACTGATAAGCATACATGTAGGAAATACAGGAGCACCCGGTTTTCATTTGGGCGATTTCCTCCAGAGTGAACAGGTTTACCTTGAGCAAAACATCTGAAGAAAAGACGGCTGAGGCTGGGCCCACTTTGGCACCTGCATCGATGTAATCCTGATCAGAAAAATAGGATCCTTCTCCTGCCCCCGATTCGATTATGACTTCAAATTCTTTCTTTTTGAGTAGCTTAACTACATCAGGACTGAGGGCTACTCTTTTCTCAAATTCCTTGGTCTCTTTGATGACTCCGACTATCATTTTATAGGGCTGTTCTGGGCTATGGCAAAATTTATTTTTGACAAATATTATTCAAAGTAAAGGAAACCTTTGATTTCAGAGAAATCGCAAAAACACCAATTTAGCCTAATTCCGCTTGGATTTTTACCCCTGAAAGGAAAAAAGACTGAAAATAGACCCGCATCATACCCGCAATCGATTTCTTAATTTCTGCTGATTTGGGCTATTTTTTTTTGATTTTACAAAAATTCAAAACCAAATTGAAAGACCGTCCTTGGGTGTAGGGGAAAAAACATTCGGGATAGAATAGTCTTTTATCCCTAAAATGTAGTCCTCTTGTAAAACCACTAACCACGGGACACATTAATCCTTATTTTGTAATACTATTAAACCTCAATTAATATAGCCCATGAAAAAACCAGAGAATACCTCTCCTGGACAAACCCGGAGAGATTTTATCAAAAATGCAGCGATTGCATCTTCTTTTTTCATCGTCCCCAGGCATGTTTTGGGTGGCGTAGGATATACCGCTCCCTCTGACCAGCTGAACTTGGCCGCAATTGGAGCAGGTGGAAAAGGTCGAAGTGACATCTTGAATGCCTCAGTAAATGGACGTGAAAGAGTAGTCGCTCTTTGCGATGTGGACTTTTCCGGTTCGGCTAAAGAATCTGTGAAAAACTTCCCTAATGCCAAGCAATATGCTGACTACCGCATCATGCTGGAGCAGGAAAAAGACATCGATGCAGTGACTATTTCCACCCCAGATCACGTACACGGGCCGGCTGCAAAATTCTGTATGGAACGCGGCAAGCACGTCTATGTACAAAAGCCTATGACCCACAACATCAGGGAAGCAAGAATGCTTACCCAGATGGCACGAGACCAAAAAGTGGTCACTCAAATGGGTAATCAGGGCGCATCCAATCCATTGATGGACATGATTAAAGGCTGGATGGATGCCGGCAAAATCGGAAAAGTATCCAAAGTACAAGTCTGGACCAATCGTCCAGTTTGGCCTCAGGGTGGAACTTTCCCAGAACCAAACCCTAGCGCAAAACCAGACCCAATGTCATGGGACCTTTGGCTGGGTCCAGCTCCTGAGATTCCATTCACTCCCAACCTACATCCGTTCAACTGGAGAGGTTGGTGGGATTATGGAACAGGCGCTTTGGGTGACGTGGGATGTCACCTGATGGATATTCCCTTCCGTACACTTGGCCTTCACTATCCTACCGATGCAGAATGCTCTGTAGGTACCTTGTACTCCAAACTGGGAAGCGCAATTTACAATCCTGAAGGTTGCCCAGCTTCATCCTCCATCACGCTTCACTATGCTCCGACTGCCAAAAACCCGGTGCCTTTGGAAATGACTTGGATGGACGGTGGCATTCGGCCTTCTCACCCTGACATTATACCTGCTGATCACGAGCTTGGAGGTGCCAATTCCGCCAACGGTGTACTGTTGATCGGTGAAAAAGGAATTATTTCCCACAATATCAATGACTCCTCTCCTTTGATGCCCAAGTTGTACCTCTACGATGGCACACAGGAATTTGGACCTGACCGCATCGAAGGAACCGAACCGGAATATGGACACCAACGCAAGTGGGTGGATGCTTGTAAAGCTGGATTTGGTTCTACAGAACACAAAGGCCTGACCTCCTCTTTCGACTATGCTGGACCATTTACTGAGACAGTTTTGATGGGTAACCTGGCAATCAGAAGCTTCATGCTGAAGCGTCAAAATGCACAGGGCAGAGATGAATTCTTCGGCCGTCGCAAGTTGCTTTGGGATGGTGAAAACATGAGAATTACTAACCTGGAAGAAGCAAACCAGTTTGTTGGAAGAACCTACAGAAAAGGGTTTGAAGTATAGTCCAGATTGAAGTGAGCAGTTTTCAGTGATCAGTCGCACTTTACAGTTTGGCAGAGTCTGAAGGCAATCGAAAATTGACAGAAATAACCGTGGGTGGAAACGCTCACGGTTTTTTCTTTTCAAACATCGGTTTGGAATGAAGAATAGAAATGTAAAATCATCAACTGTGGTCCGTTGACAGTGGTCCGTTGACAATTTTTTTACTTCAATTTCTCAAAATCAATAGTTGGCGGAATTCCCTTTGCAACTCGCTGATGCATACTTTGCAGCCCGGTGGGATCATTGAAAAAGCCTCCGTTTTTCAGG
>DATIAI010000547.1:0-2716 GCA_035458065.1 Algoriphagus sp.
TGGGAATATCAAACAGGCGGATGGAATCTCCGGAAGGTGGCAACTGAGAAATGAAAGATTGATTTTCGGCAACAATCTCAGATGGTTCATTGGGGACGCTGCTTTTCCAAAATGCCAAAGAGGCCAAGACCAGGCAAAGCAGTAATAAGGTATAAACGGCAACGAGATGAATTTTGGGCATAGGGCAAAAACGGAAACTTCAGCCCAAAAGGTAAGATCACCCGAGGGAAATCCCTAAAAACTTTCTTTGAGTGGCTTTTTGCATTTCCTCTTTTTTTAATAGGTATTCTTCATGAGACTGAAAAACCCAAATTGGATCACATATGGTGGTTGAAATTCTTTCATTGCCACCGCGATTTCCAAAAATCAAAAGTCTTTCGCCCACTTTAAAAGTCCTACTACACATCGACCAAGAATTGCCTCCCATGACTAATGTTCCATCGACTAATTGCTCTTTAAGTTTGCCTTTAATTATTTCGATATCTTTTAATTTTGGATGATAACCAGTTTGCGTGAAATAAGCCGAATCAAGATTGTAATAATAAATTGTTGACCCAAATCCCTCTATTTCAGAATCCATGATGGAATCTACTTGAGCATAAAAAACAAACTCGTATCTGGCCATTTGCTCCTTAAGTGTCTCTTTTTGAAACATGCACTCACATCCAAATGAGATTCCATAACACATTAAGAAAAAAAGTGTGAGACCTGGTTTTGTCATTTTCTAGTCATGCATCATCCCCAAAATCTCCTCCAGCAATTCCCTGGAATTGGAAAGTCTCGGCACTTTGTGTTGCCCTCCCAATTTGCCTTTTTTACTGAGCCAAGATTCAAAAAGACCAGTAGGAGCCTGATGGATGATCGGCATTTTCAATGCGATGTCCTTATGTCTCTTAGCATCGTAATCTGAATTTACCTGCCGGAGTTTCTGGTCCAGAAGCCGGGTAAATTCTTCCAGATTTTCTGGAGCTTTTTGAAATTCAATGATCCATTCATGTGCTCCGTTTGACCCATTTCCTTCGAAATAAACCGGAGCGGCTGTGAAATTGGCAATGGTGGAATGAGTCTTTTCAGCCGCAAATTCTACTGCAGCCTCGGCATTTTCCACAATTACTTCTTCGCCAAAAGCATTGATAAAATGCTTGGTACGGCCGGAAATGCGGAAACGGTAAGGCAAAGTCGAGGTGAATTTGACCGTATCGCCGATTTTGTATCTCCAAAGTCCCCCGTTGGTGGAGATGACCATGGCATAGTTTTTCCCAAGTTCAACATCTTTCAGCGAAATGATCTTTGGGTTTTCTTTTTCCCACTCCTCCATGGGAATGAATTCATAGAAAATCCCATAGTCAAGCAGGAGCAAAAGCTCGTCAGAATCCGGCTGATCCTGAATCCCAAAAAATCCCTCCGAGGCATTGTAGGTTTCCATGTAGCGCATTTTTTCCGAAGGAATCAATTCCTTGAAAAGGCTGCGATAAGGTCCAAAAGCTACGGCACCATGGAAAAATACCTCCAGATTCGGCCAGACTTCAAGAATGTTTTTGGCCTTTTTCAATTCGAGAACCCGCCTCAGCAAAACCACTGTCCAAGTGGGAACTCCGGCGATGCTGGTGACATTTTCGTTCATCGTTTCCCGGGCCATTTTTTCTATTTTGGCTTCCCACTCTCCCATCAAGGCTGTTTCCAATGCAGGTGTTCTGGCAAATTGCGCCCAAATCGGAAGGTTTTGCATGATGACTGCCGAAACATCTCCGGCTTTGGCCGTTCCCTCAGGGTTCAGCGGGTTTTTTTCCAATGTTCCTCCAATAGAAAGACTTTTCCCTGTGAAGAGCTTGGACTCAGGGTAGGTAGAAACGTAGAGGGAAACCATATCCTTGCCGCCTTTGTAATGGCACTCTTCCAGACTTTCCTCAGAAACCGGAATATATTTGCTTCTGCTGCCGGTAGTACCGGATGACTTGGCAAACCATTCGATATCGGTATTCCAAATGACATTCTGCCTGCCCTGCATGGTTTTTTCGATGTAGGGCTTAAATGATTCGTAATCGAAAACCGGAACTCTCGCTGCAAAATCAGCATAGGTTCTGATCTGATCAAAACCGTATTCCCGGCCAAATTCCGTCCGTCTTCCCGCATCGATCAATTCACGAAAAGTGGCTTCCTGAACCGGAATAGGATTTTCCTTAAAATTTTCAATCTGACCAAGCCTACTTTTAAAAATCCAGGTCAAAAAACTGTTGATCACTTCCATTAATTAAAAACTTTGCGTTTCAGCTCAAATTGACTTCCCAGGTAAACTTTTCGAACTTGCTCATCCGCTGCTAGTTCCTCTGCTGTTCCGGCTTTAAGCAGTCGACCTTCAAACATCAGATAAGCCCGGTCGGTAATGGAAAGTGTCTCGTTGACATTATGGTCAGTGATCAGAATGCCGATATTTTTGGTTTTAAGTTTGGCAACAATGGTCTGGATTTCCTCCACAGCGATCGGGTCGACCCCTGCAAAAGGCTCATCCAAGAGGACGAACTTGGGATCCACAGCCAAGGCACGGGCAATTTCCGTTCTGCGTCGCTCACCTCCGGAAAGCACCATTCCGAGGTTTTTTCGCACATGGGTCAAGCTGAACTCCTCCAAGAGGCTTTCCATCTTTTCCTTTTGCTGTACTTTGGGCATTTTGGTCATCTCAAGCACCGCAAGGATGTTTTCTTCTACCGAAAGCTTC
>DATIAI010000548.1:0-2262 GCA_035458065.1 Algoriphagus sp.
CGCGGCGATTAGAATAGCGGATGACTTTGGTTGCGAGACAATTGGGATTCAATACCAACAAGGTCTGAAGGACTTGGTAGCTGCCAGCGATTTGGTCGAAGGGTTGCTGAACAACGTGAATCGCCCTCCGGTTTTCAGCGAAGATGGTCGGGAGCTTTTCGCAGGAAAATCTCTTCCGCATTTCAACGAAGTGGACGAATGCGCCGGCATTGATTCGCTGATCACCACGCAGCTTTGGGAAAAACTGGGACTTTCCCCAGAAAACACACTTCATGATATCCGTTGGGGTGAGGAGTTTACTCTGAATGGCAAGCAGGAATTTGTCTGGGTATTTTTGATCTCGGGAGCAGCTCCACCGGAGCATTTCATCGGAGGATATGCAGGAGCGGAAAGTGACCGTCAGCCGCCGATGTATTTCCAAAAAGGAGGAGGAAGTTTGAAAGGTATCTCCAAGCCCGGATCAATCGTCTGGAGCAGAGTTTATATCGAAAACGATCAGCTTTGCTGTGACCTAGGCGTCGGAGAAGCTGTTTTATTGCCTGAGGAAGAAACCCAAAGAAGATGGCAAGCCACCACTCCCGCTTGGCCTATCATGCATGCGGTTTTGCCGGGGATTTCCAGAGATCAACTGATGGGCAAGCACAAAGCCAACCATATCCAAGTCGTTTACGCCAAGGATAAAGATTCGGCTGTTCAGGCCTGTAAGCTCAAAGCCCAAGTCTTTTCAGCAATGGGCATGAAGGTGTTCTGGTGTGGAGAAAAGCCCTAATCAATTTTCCTTTTAAAAATTTTAATTCTCTCAAACCTATAGATCAGCCGGAAAGGATTCATTTCTTTTCCGGCTTAATCTTTTTATTTCAAAGGATTATAGAAAATCATCAAGAACTAAGGAAATCATTGATTGAGAATAATTTTTCAAATATGCGATTAGTCTTAAGTTTGAAAAGGCCGAACACTAGTCTTTTCTCTGCTTTCGGGAGTAGCTTATTTTACAAAGGACAAATGAATACCAACCCCACCCAACAACTTTCCATCCTGCCTGAGAAAAATGGGAATTCCCTTTTTTCCCTTGGAGGTTTTGTAGTGGGTATGGCTGTGTTGGCATCATGTTCTCAAAATTCAAGAAACGACGTGGAAACAATCAAAATAAATCCTGAAGCTAAAGAACAGCAAATCACTTTTGGAGATCAGGGACATTTTCTCAATCACCGCCAGGCTTTTTCATCAGACGATGAGTGGTTGGCTTTTGACGGAAGGACGGACGACCCGAAGATGGGCGAAAATGACTTGATCGGCATGGTCCATGTACAAAGCGGTGAAGTCAAAGAACTGTACCGTGTTCCCGCTCAGCAAAGTTTTGGTCCGGGTTCAGGTGCAGTGAGCTTTAGCCCAAAGCGAAAAGAATTGGCCTTTATCCGTGGTTTGCTTTCAGCAAGTCAGGAGCAGCCCTACCATTTTACCCGGCGTTCATCTATCGGATTGAATCTGGAAAATCCTGATTCTCCGGTTCTCAGTAATCTGGACGCCAGAGACATTACTCCTCCATTCACCCCCGGTGCGCTTCGGGGCGGAAGTCACGCCTACAGCTATACCGCCGACGGCAATTGGCTGAGCTATACCTACAACGACGAAGTGCTGGAGATGACCGCCAAAGTCAATCCGGCTGTGAAGGATATCCGTACGGTCGCCTTTATGGTTAGGGATAAAGCTGTGGAAGTCCAATCTGAACTTGATGGGCAAGAGTTTTCCGGAGCCAATTTTTCGGTGATCGCAGCAGAGGTTATTCCATTTCCGAAGCCCGGAACTGACGAGATTCAAAAAGCCTGCGAGGAAGTTTGGGTTGGAAAAGACGGCTATACCAAACCAAACGGGGAGAAGGTCTTTCGTGCCATGGCATATTTGGGCGATGTGCTTACTCAGGAAGGGAAAGTGCTGACGGAGGTTTTTGTGACAGACATTCCCAAAAATTGGGAGAAAAGCTTGGCGGAGACGAATCTTACGGGTTCCGAATTCAGTATGCCTCAGATGCCCAATTCTTTTACTCAAAGAAGATTAACCCATACCTCTAAAAAGAAATTTCCCGGGGTTCAAGGACCGAGACATTGGCTGAAATCCTCCCAAAACGGAGATCGGATTTTCTTTTATTCCAAGGACAATAATGGTGTTGTTCAGCTATTTTCGGTTTCTCCGGCAGGAGGCGAACCGGTTCAGATCACCCACAACGATTTTTCTCCGGACACAGCTTTCAGCCTAAGTCCGGAT
>DATIAI010000549.1:0-2464 GCA_035458065.1 Algoriphagus sp.
GCTGATCCTTATGGAAGGAGGGAAGACCTATCCTTCGATCACCCAAACGGTTGGGATTTTTCGAAAAGCCGCCGAAGAAAAAGGAATTCCGCTGGAGTACTCGTTTTATCCCAGAAAACATCATATCCCGATGATGACGCAATTCTTTTTTACCTGGACGAGAGGCTATCGCGATGTTTTGGGATTTATCAAAGAGGAGTAGGCAGTCATCAGTCTCAGTTGGCAGTTCGCACTGAAAACTGATCACTGCCCACCGATCACTCTTACTGCCTGATCACCCTACCATCCTCCATCTCGATCGTTCTATCGGTGCCTGAAGCAAACTCCGGGTCATGCGTTACGATAAGCATGGTTTGTCCAAAGTCCTTGGCCAGTTCCCGGAATTTATTGTAGACGATATCCGAGTTTTTCTTGTCCAGATTTCCTGTGGGTTCGTCGCCCATGATCAATAGGGGATCGTTGATCAGGGCGCGGGCAATTGCGACGCGCTGCTTTTGTCCACCGGAAAGTTGGTTGGCTTTTTTCCTCGCATGATCCTGCATATCAAAAATCCGGAGCTTTTCCATCGCCCGTTGTTCTAACTCTTCACGAGAATATTTTCCAAGTTTCAGCCCCGGAATCATCACATTTTCCAAAACAGAAAACTCATTCAGCAAATAGTGAAACTGAAAGACAAAGCCGATTTTTTCGTTTCGGAGTTTCGAAAGGTAATCCGGAGATTTCCCCGAAATCATCTCTCCATCCATCGAAAGTTCCCCTTTGTAGTCTGTATCCATGGTGGAAAGGATGTAAAGCAATGTAGATTTTCCGCAACCTGATTTTCCAACAACTGAGACAAATTCTCCCTGTTTGATCTGGAAACTGACCTTCTTAAGCACCTGCGTTTCGGTGGGGTTATAGAAAAACTTATCGATGTTTTTCGCCTCGAGGACAATGGATGCGTGATTTTTCATTTTCCCCGGATGATTTCTACAGGATCTACTCCGCTGGCTTTTCGGGCTGGGAAAAATCCTGCAAAGTAGGTCGTGATCAAACTGAAAGTACCCCCAATAATGTAGTATTTGGGATTGAAATCTACCGGAAAAGTCTTGATCGTAGGCAGGGCCTCAGTTTCAAATGGAATCTGATCAATCCCCAAACCTGCCAAAAATCCAAACAACAGGCCAAATGCTCCACCCACAAATCCGATCGTCAGTGCTATTGTGATAAAAATCCGGTTGACGTCCTGACTGCCAAAGCCGATTGCTTTCAGGATAGCAATCGTGTCCAGCTTTTCATAGATCATCATATTCAGGATATTGTAAATCCCAAAGCCAGAAACCACCAGCAAGGTGATTCCCACGGCATAGCTGATCATGGTTCGGATATTGGTTCCTGTCTCAAATTGAGCATTGACAGTTTGAATGTCGTCAGCATCGATCTGAAAAATGCCTCCAAGTTCTTTTGCCATCGCTGGAGCAAGGTTGAGATCGTGAAGTTTGACCTGAATATCCGTAATGTAGGATGCAGGTTCGCCGAGCATTTTTTGGACTGTCGTGAGTGAGGCATAGCTGTTCACATTGTCAAAATCCCCCAAACCGCTTTGGAAATAGCCCACCACCTTAAGTTGGACTCGGTTGCCTTGGGCAGTAGTCACTTGGATAACATCACCGATATCTGCGAGCATGCGATCTGCTGCCCCTTTTCCCAAAATAATCGTATTGGTCTGGTTGAGATCCGCATAATCGCCGGTCGTCACATAGTCGGTAAAGGCGAATAGTTCGGCTTCCTTTTCAACTTCAATCCCGTTCACAATTCCGGTAAGATCTATGGTGCCGACATTGAAAAATACCTGAGCGGAGATTTTCGGGCTCACGCCCAAGACCCGCGAATCCTGCTCCAAAGTATTGATGATAGATTCGCTGTTGTAAATAGATAGTCGGCTGGTGCTGGGTTTGATGGATCGGATCATGTTCAGGGAATTGCCATATTCCTCACTTTGATCAATGGGTTGATTGGGATTTGGCCGGATCTCATTGTAAAAGCGGATATGAGGTGTGCGGTTGAGCACCAACCCGTCGAGCATGGAATTGAGTCCGTTCATAAAGCCCAACAAAGCCACAAACATGGTAATGCTAAACATGACTCCGGTAGCAGCGATCAGCGTCTGCTTTTTCCGTGCCAGCATCAGCGCCTTGGCGATTTCGATAATCAATGACCATTTCATAGGATTCAATGTATGCCGTTTTGGGTCATCTTCGGTTTCATCGGCTTGGCAGGACTAGTTCGGTTTGTTCAGTAACGCCCTCCAGGATTTCGGCAAACTGAAAATTTTTCAGACCAACTTTGACCGGAATCGTATCTCCGTCCACTGTGATCACCCTGTTTTCCATCCACAGGTAATTTCTTGGGATCACCAAAGCTTCCGATTTTTCACTGGTGACGATATTGGCTTCCAGCGTGAGATTTGGAAAAAGCTTGGGCG
>DATIAI010000550.1:0-15783 GCA_035458065.1 Algoriphagus sp.
TTGGAAATATTGGGAATTGTCATTTGGCAAATAAGCCTTGTTTATCGTCACGCCCCATTTCATCGAGCCTTTGGTTGGCTGGATTTCCTCCATGATGGTCTGGAAAAACTTGTTGACTGCCTGCTTGGTCTTGGAGATGAAAGCGATTTTATCGCCTTTGTCCACCATCAGGTTGACATCGGTGAAATAGGTTACTCCGTCCGCTTTAAGCTCCAGGTTTTCAGTCATGAAAATCTGGTCTCCGGCTTCTCTTTCCGGTTTGAAAATGATTCCCGGATATTTTCTGGAAGAAGGCTCAATCTCGTCGATATTGAGTTTTTCGATCATCTTCTTACGGGCAGTTGCCTGCTTGGACTTCGCAACGTTAGCAGAGAATCGATCAATGAAGTTTTGCAGTTCTTTACGCTTGTCTTCCGCTTTCTTGTTGGAATCCGAGCGCTGCTTCAATGCCAATTGGGAAGATTCGTACCAGAACGTATAGTTACCGGAGTAGATTTTCACTTTTCCAAAGTCGATATCCACGATGTGGGTGGACACGGTATCCAGGAAGTGTCTGTCGTGGGAAACCACGATCACGATATTCTTAAAGTCCAACAGGAAGTTTTCGAGCCAATCGATGGTATCCGCATCCAAATCGTTGGTAGGTTCATCGAGGATCAGGATATCCGGATTCCCGAATAGCGCCTGTGCCAACAAGACCCGAACTTTTTGATTACCGGCCAATTGATTCATGGGCAGGTAGTGCAGATCTTCATTGATGCCAAGGCCAGAAAGGAGGGAAGCGGCGTCTGATTCGGCATTCCAGCCATCCATCTCTGCAAATTCTGACTCCAGTTCAGAAGCTCTCAGTCCATCTGCTTCCGTGAAATCTTCCTTCAGATAAAGCGCGTCCTTCTCAGACATGATGGCATACAACTTTTTGTGCCCCATCAAAACTGTTTTCAGAACTTCAACCTCATCAAAAGCAAAGTGGTTTTGGCTCAAAACAGCCATCCGTTGGCCTGGAGTGATGTTGACCGATCCGCTGGTGGAATCCATTTCGCCGGAAAGGATTTTCAAAAAGGTTGATTTCCCTGCACCGTTGGCTCCAATCACACCATAGCAATTGCCTGGGTTGAATTTAAGGCTGACCTCATCGAAGAGGGTTCGCTTACCAAACTTGAGGGAAAGATTATCTACTGAAATCATGGAGTTTTCTGCTTTTAAGAGGCGCAAAGATAGGGAATAAAATTTTTTCGGGCTTAGTCCAAGCAAAGGCTTCAAGTATGTATTTGAGCATTTAACATCTTTTTCAAAAGAATATTTTTTCAGTTAGTTATATTGAATTTCCCAAAGAGGCCATTCATTTTTATGAGTAAGAAGCTTTCGAAGTTGGTTTTGATTTTTTTGCTGATGAACCTCGGCTTTTCAGCCTTTGGTCAACTTTCTACTGTCGGTAAGGAGTTTTGGGTGGGTTTTATGGAAAACAACCGAGTTCCCGGTGCGGGAAATAACCCCGGTGCTCCTGATTTTGCTGTCATCGTCATCACTGCAAATGAAAATACAACCGGTGCTATCGAGTATCAGGGACTTTCTGCAGCATTTTCACTTTCGGCCGGACAGCAATATACTCTACGCGTTCCTTCTCAGGATTTGGACCTGCTCCACCGAACTTCAGGTGTAGTCGAAAATAAAGGAATTCACATCACCTCAACCGGTAAAATCGCTGTTCACGCCTTCAATGAGCGGTTTCGGAGTGCAGATGGTACTGTTGTTTTGCCCATCGGTGCCTTGGGACGGGACCATTATATCACTTCCCATTTTGAAGTCATAACGGTAGATATAAATTACGATGGGAATAATGATAACGAAAGCACGCTCCTGGTGGTGGCGACAGAGGACGATACCCAGATCGAAATCACCACAAGTGTCAATTCGATAAGCGGAAATGTTGCGAATACCCCATCAGTCATCACACTTAACCGCGGTCAGAGTTATCAGATCAAAGCAAGAGCGGACCTGACCGGATCCCGGGTGCGTGTGATTGGCGAAAATGCCGATGAATGTAAAAAAATCGCAGTTTTTGGAGGAAATAAGTGGACATCGATAGGGAATTGCGGTGAGGCCAATGACCATCTTTTCCAGCAGGCCTATCCAGTGAATACCTGGGGTACTAGCTTTGTCCATGTGGCATTGTCCGGTAGAACTTCAGGAGAATTGGTGAAAGTGCTGGCTTCTGAGGATAATACGCAGGTTTTCGTGAATGGAACTTCCCGGGGAACGATAAACCAAGGGGAGTTTCTGTCTTTAGAATTTGGAATGAATGAGTCCGGGAAAATCGACACTTCCAAGCCTTCCTCAGTCACTGTTTTTTCCAAAAGTATGGCTTGCAATCAGCCAAATAACGCCCAGTCTATGACGGGCGATCCATTCATGATCACCTATAGTCCGAGTGAGCAGTTTTTGGAATCCCTGACTTTCAATGCGCTTAATTTGCCTTCCATTGTCAACCACTATGTGAATGTGGTGGTGAAAACCGGAACCCAAAACGCCACTTTTTTAGATGGACAAAACGTAGGAAATCGGTTTGCTCCACTTCCCGGGGATTCTAATTTTCAATTTGCCCGGATAAATATTTCTCAGGGAGTCCACAAATTGCAAAATATTGAAGGTTTTGCGGCTTACGTGTATGGATTTGGAGAACTCGAATCCTACGGCTATGCAGCGGGTGCAGCTCTGGATAATCTTAATTTCGAGCCGGAAGTCGCTTATGATTTTGATGTTGAAGGCGAAAAAGTGGCCTGCCTCAATCATGAGGGATTGTGGGCGATCAATTCGGAAAACCCCGATTTCACCTATTTTGTGTGGGATTTTGGAGATGGCTCTGATCCGGTAATTGGTCAGGAAGTACCCCATATTTTCACGGAACCCGGCATTTATGAAGTAAAAGTTTTGGCAGCGCTTAGTCCCAATTCCTGTGATGAGCAGGAGGAAGTGACTTTCGAGGTTGAGGTGGTGGAGACCCAAGCCGAGCTTTTGGGAGAAATTTCGGTTTGCCCAGAAGTGGAGCAGGTGATGTATCGGGTCAAGGATTTAGTCAATGCAAACCGCGCGAGTTTTGAAGTGGAAGGAGGGACGATTGTCAAGGATTACGGGGATTCTGTGTTGGTCAATTGGGGCCCTGCAAATCCAGGTGCAGTCCTCCGAATAATTCCTTTCACCGAAAAGGGTTGCCCAGGCGGACCGATTGAATTGCCCGTGGTGGTTAATAAGAGAATTGAAGTCACCGCTGCTACGGGAGAACTCAAGGTTTGCTTTGATCCGACTGTAACTCATATCTATACAGCGCCAACCCCGATTAGTGGAAGGGGGTACGATTGGGTTGTGACCGGGGGTCAAATATCCTCCGGGCAGGGAGAAAGCGAAGTTGAGGTCATCTGGGATCAACCGGGAATCACCGGAACGGTGGAATACACCGCCTACAGTTTGGTCGATACTCAATGCGAAGGAAAGGCTCCTGCCATTCAGGTAGAAGTCGCAGGTGAATTTTTGGCTGAGATCTCGGATTTGGTGGCAATTACCTGTTCAGGTCTTACTACCGGAAGCATCCAGATAGACATACAAGGAGGAATTGCCCCTTATGAATTTGAATGGACACATGATCCTTCTCTTAAATCTCCGAATGCGACTAACCTTGCCGAAGGAAGTTATTCTGTAAAAGTCACCGACCAATTGGGATGCGAACGCGTGATAGAAAATATTGACGTATCGGCTCCGGCACCTTTGACTATCACTTCGTTGACACCGAATGGAGTTTCCTGTTTTGGAAGATCTGACGGAAATATAACTTTAAATATCAATGGAGGTGTAGCTCCATATTCATTTGAATATGAGGGATTAAAAACTTTCTTAAATCTCATTTCATTGTCCGATATGCCTTCCGGAAATTATGTTTGGGATGTGAAAGATTCCAATGGATGTGTCATTCCAGTGATTTTTGAAATCACCTCACCCGCAGCTTTGCAAGTCGATATCCGGATGGAAAAAGCTGCCTGTCCCGGAGGCTCAAACGGGGAATTGTTTGTCATGACTAAAGGAGTAAACGGCCCGTTCATTTACCTCTGGAATGACCCAAATCTCAGTGGAAATCTGGTGACTGGTCTCAGTGCCGGAACTTATGACTTGGAAGTAAAAGATGCTTCCGGCTGCATCAGCTTCGGAAAAGGAGTAGTCCGTGAAGCTGCACCGGAAGTCCGAATGCCCACAGGTTTTGATCCTAGACAATCCCCCGGTTTGTATCAGGGTATAGCAAACTGTGATACGGAATTTCAGCTGTGGATTTACAACCGTTGGGGACAACTGATCTATACAGGACCAAGCGGTTGGGATGGCAAAGTAAACGGCGAAGACGCACCTACAGGTACCTATTCCTACTTGGTGATATACAGCTTTTCATTGGAAGGCAAGGATTCCACTTCTGAGAAAAGAGGAACTTTTACCCTGATTCGTTAAGCTTTTCCCTTTCAAATTGAAGGATTTGAATAGTTTTGCTTCCGAATAATTTTTAAACTCAAATGAAATCGAGCATGACGAAAATGTCACACAGTAAAATGGTGGTCAATCATGCGAGATTCCATGTGGCCTTTGAAAAATAGATTTTAAACACATGAAGAAGATTTTGATTACCGGCGGAGCCGGATACATCGGTTCACACACGGCTGTTGAATTGTGGAATGCAGGTATGGAGCCGATTATTTTGGATGATTTGTCCAATTCTGATGCAAAAGTTCTGGACAGATTGGAGGAAATCACCGGAAAACGATTCACTTTTTATAGAGGCGACTGCAACGATAAATCCCTACTGGAAACCATCGCAAAGGAGAACCAAATTGATGGGGTAATTCATTTTGCTGCTTTCAAAGCTGTGGGAGAAAGTACCGCACAACCTTTGAAATACTACCGGAATAATGTGGGTTCCTTGGTGGTTTTGCTGGATTTTATGCAGGAGAAAGGAATTAAAGACCTGGTGTTTTCATCCTCCTGCACTGTTTATGGCCAACCGGAAGTTTTGCCGGTGACCGAATCTACCCCAAGACAGGATGCCGAAAGTCCCTATGGAAACACCAAGAAGATCTGTGAGGATATTTTGGTGGATTTTGTAAAAAGTAAGCCGGGTATGAGAGTCGTTGCGCTTCGGTATTTCAATCCGGTCGGAGCTCATCCAAGTGCGAAAATCGGTGAGTTGCCATTAGGAACCCCGAATAACTTGGTTCCATTCATTACCCAAGTTGCTGCAGGGATTCGTGAAAAACTGACGGTGTTTGGTAATGATTATGATACCCCGGACGGAAGCTGCGTGCGCGACTACATCCATGTGGTGGATTTGGCTGATGCCCATGTGAAGGCTTTGAGTTTTCTCAATGAGCAGGCAATTGACTTTTATGAGGTGTTCAATGTTGGAACCGGAAACGGAAACACGGTTTTGGAGGTAATTCATGCTTTTGAAAAAGTGAATGGAGTAAAGCTCAACTATCAGATAGGTCCAAGAAGACCGGGCGATGTGGTCAAAACCTGGGCTGATACAACCAAAATCAATAAAGTCCTGGGTTGGAAAGCGAAGTATTCCCTGGAAGATTCCATGCGCGACAGCTGGAATTGGCAGAAGGGTTTGAAGTAAATAACTTTGACCAAATTTCCAGGAAAAAATGAAGAATGGAAAATTGTAAAAATGAATTGGAACCGGGTTTTACTTCCCGGTTTTTTTGTTTTGAAATGATGTCTTGGTTAAGGAATATGCGTAATTCTTTGAACTGACTCTAGAAAAAAGGTAAAGAAAATGCTGAATGTGAGCTATCATTCATCGCAACACGGTTTAAAAAAAACGAAAAAAATATTTTTTAAGCTTTCTCTTCTTCATATTCGCATCCTCACATTCGAAGGAGTAGCGAAACGAGAACTACAAATCTGTCGAGTTTTCAGACAGGATCCATTCTTGTTTAAGAATGTAACTGACATCCGCCCTTCCAAGGAATTCCCTTCAGAAATGGGGAGTACTTCCGGGGACTTGTTGAATGTTTTTAAATCCAAAAAACTTTTTTGAAGCAGTTCCTAATGGATTTGCAATTCTGAACAAGAATTCAGGATTGGAAAGTCTGGAGTATGGAAATGTTTGAAAATGAACCAAAAGTTTTAACGAAAAGCGATTTCATGAAGAAAGTGAGTCTTTCTGAATGGTCAATTATAAAATGAGAGAAAAATATAATTTGTTGTGTTTGGAAATGAATTTCTGGGAAGAGGATCGTGTATATAATAGTGGCTTTGAGCTGCTTGTGACTTTTATTCAATTCAAGAATAAGCTCCAATAGCTATGCTTTTCAATTCCCTTGATTTTGCCATCTTCTTACCAATAGTATTTATTTTGTATTGGTTTGTCTTTAGAAAGAACCTCAGGTTACAAAACTTTTTCATTGTAGTAAGTAGTTGTTTGTTTTATGGCTGGTGGGATTGGAGATTTTTGACGTTGATAGCTTTCAGTACCTTAGTTGACTATATTGTAGGGATTCAATTGGATAAATCTGAGGATCACATCAAGCGAAAGACTCTTTTGATTTTGAGCCTTGTAGTTAATATTGGATTTCTTGGGTTCTTTAAATATTATAACTTCTTCCTAGATAGTTTTTTAACTGCTTTTACATTTTTTGGTATGCCTATAAAAGCAAATTCCCTGAACATTATTTTACCTGTGGGAATTAGCTTTTATACTTTTCAAACCATGAGCTATTCTATCGATGTTTATAGAAAAAAAATTAGAGCTACAAAGGATCTGGTAGCTTTTTCAGCTTTTGTTAGTTTTTTTCCACAGCTTGTAGCCGGCCCAATTGAGAGAGCAACGAATTTGCTTCCCCAGTTTCTTGTGCCGAGGAAATTCGATTATTTACAGGCTACTGATGGATTACGTCAGATTTTATGGGGTTTATTCAAGAAAATTGTGATTGCAGATAATTGTGCAGAATTTTCAAATACAATATTTAACAATTCTTCTGATTATGAGGGGAGCACCTTATTGTTGGGAGCGGTATTTTTTGCATTCCAGATTTATGGTGATTTCTCAGGGTATTCTGATATCGCGATAGGAACATCAAGGTTATTTGGATTTAATTTAATGCAGAATTTTGCATTCCCGTATTTCTCCAGAGATATGGCCGAATTTTGGCGAAGGTGGCATATTTCACTTACTACCTGGTTTAGAGATTATTTATATATTCCATTGGGTGGTAGTAAAGGAAGTAAAGTACAACAGATTAGAAATGTGCTTATAATATTTCTGGTCAGTGGTTTCTGGCATGGTGCTAATTGGACCTTTATTGCTTGGGGTGCTCTAAATGCTGTTTATTTTATTCCAATACTGTTAAGGGGTAAAAACAGACGTCATATCGGAACAGTAGCCAATTCGGAAAAATTTCCAAGCTTCAGGGAGTTGTTTTCCATACTGGGAACTTTTGCCTTGACCGTTTTTGCTTGGATTTTTTTTAGGGCTGAGAATATGAGCCATGCGATTAGCTACATTTTTGGGATTTTCTCCAAGAAGTTATTTGAATTGCCTGACTTCTCAATGTTCCCAGGCGCCATTACCTTAATGATTTTGATAATTGGCTTTATTTTGGTTGAATGGAAAGGTAGATTTGGTCAATATGGGATTTCAGGAATTCAAACAATCTCGGGTAAAGCTTACAGATGGTCGATATATGCATTAATAATCTTCATGATCAATGTTTTCGGGAATACTTCCGAAGAAATCGAATTTATTTATTTTCAATTTTGACACCATGATGATAGGGCGGTTTGTAAAACAAGTTTCGGTTTTTATTTTATTATTATTGGGGCTCAATTTTTTACTGCTTTTTCTTATTCAGGGATTTTATATTAAAGATTACGATGATGTTGAATTAGGATATTCGGAATATTTATTGGCGGATTCGCACGGTACCCCTTTGGGAGATTTTACTGAAAACCATAATGTTCATAATTTTTCTGCACAAAGCGATTCATACCTTGATATGGAACGTAAGTTGAAATTTCTAATACGAAATACAACTGTTGAGAAAATTTATATCAGCGTAGATGACCACACGCTTTCGCCTACAAGAGAAAATCAAAACAATTTGGACAGATCTGCATATTATAGTGAAAGAAAAGATTATTCAAATTTTCAGGAATTTATTCATGAGAAGTACCTTAAATACTATTTTGTTTTTTTAAATGATAAGTACAATTTGGTAATAAAGAATTTCATCCAGTATGAATTGTTTGATTTTACAAAGTGGGGTGGTGTAAGATCAAAAAGTTCATGGGAAGATTTGTCGGCAGTTGAACAAGTGGAAATAAGTCAAGATCGGATAAATAATTATTTTGAGTTTTCTTTTCCATCAGTAAAAATGTCTAATTCCTTAAACAGGATCATAGATATCTGTAAAGAAAAAGATATCGAATTGGTCGGGTTGAGGTTTCCACTTACCAAGACTTATGTTGATATTTTGGACAATGAAAGCTATGATGCAGACAGCTTGCTGAATAGCAATAATATTCTTATTGTTGATTTTGATAGTTTATTTCTTGAACAAGATTCCCTGTTTAGAGATATGGATCATTTGGATAAAGATGGTGGAGAAAAATTCGCAAAAATTTTGTTTGAAAGTTTGAAGGAATAAAGTTGTTTTAGGAAAAGTGTGAGCAATTGATTTTACCCTCCAAAAATATTTAAGTCAATTTAAACTTCGGATAATTTCCCCTTGGACCCTTCTGACCCATTACATTTTTTGAGATTGCACCCTTTTGCAAGGCTTCAAATCTGAGTCCGGACGGAAAGGAATATGAGCCTTGAAGGATTTAAAATTTGATTTTTCACCTATAACTAGGAATTTCCTCTGTGGAACCGTTTTCTCGAAATGAGTTAAAATTCCCCACTTAAATTTTTCATTAAGCCTTCAACCTTGAGAATGAAATGATCAGGGCAATCAATGATTTTAAGGCTAAAGGATTTATGACACGTATGTTTCCAAAGGCAGAGGCAATCTCAACAAACTTTAAGATTCCTGGCTAAAGATTCCGCTGTCCTTTCATTCAGGATATTCTGGACAAAATATTTTAGTCATGTTTTTTGTAGGCTACTACTGGGGACTTCATTTGGCTTTCTCGTTGGCAACCTATCATTCCCGTTTGTCCCTCAGATTACATGGAGGAGAGGGAACTGTTGAGAAAATTTCCCTGAAGTTGAATGATTCCAAAAAACTAATTTCAATTCATCCTAATAAGCATGAAATCCAAAAGCATCCTCGTTCAGTTTACATTGCTCGTCGTAGGTTTATTTTTTATTATCAAAGGGGCTGTATTGTCAGAAGCTTTTTTAGTTCCCCTTGCATTTGCTGTTTTGTTGACTTTGATTTTGATTCCCTTGGCCAGAAAACTTGAGAAAAAAGGGATTTCGCAGGTATTTGCCTCATTAATCAGCGTCATAGTCAGTATCCTAGCCTATCTGGCATTTTTTGCAGTGATAGCCGTCCAAATAGGAAGCGTATCAGAACGATGGCCTGAAATGCAAAAGCAACTCACTCCCAAAATCGAGGATGCGGTCCAAATGATAGAGGAGAAAACCGGAATGAATGTTCAAAAGCAGGTTCCCCCCTGGCTCAGCAGCTCAGACAGCACCAGCCAAGCCCAAGATGCGGAAACAGCTCAAACAGAAGAAGGCAATACTACCAAAGAGGAGAGTGGGGCAAATGAAAACTCCGAATCCAATGCCTCCTCATCTTCCGATGAAAAAGACAATTCCGGGATTTCCGATGGAGTTAAAAAACAAGTGGGTCAAGCTGCTGTGAATATCTTTGGATTTTTGGGGAATTCCGTCCTGATCTTTGTTTACCTCTTTTTTCTTCTCAATTACCGAAGAAAAATCAAACTCTCTATTCTCAGATTCTTCGATGTGGACAATCGGAAGCAGGTAAAGGATGTCCTGGAAGAGTCAGTCAAACTTGCGTTGAATTTCCTCGTTGGGAGGTTTCTTCTCATTCTTTCACTTGCAATCATCTATACAACCGGACTGCTGATTGCAGGAGTGCAGGGTGCCATTCTCGTGGGAGTGATTGCTGCGCTCTTGTCTTTGATTCCTTTTATCGGGGTGATGGGTGGGTTTGTACTGGCAATGGCAATGGCGCTGTTAGGAGGGGCGGAAACTTGGTCTTTGATTGTGGTCTGCATTACTTACGGATTGGCTCAGTTTATCGAAGGCAACATCTTAGAGCCCTATGTGGTGGGAAACAAGGTCAACATCAATCCGGTGGTGTCTATTATAGTAGTCGTTTTGGGAAGTGCGGTATGGGGAGTGGCCGGAATGATCCTGTGCATTCCGATAGTTGGGATCTGTAAGATTGTCTTTGACGCAGTCAAAAAACTGGAGCCATTGGGATATATGCTTGGTGAAGAAGATGTCTCAGATTCCGAGGAGGAAGGATTTTTCGACAGATGGGCAGAGAAGCTTCGCGGCATGTTCAAAAAGAATTAAAAGCCGGTCCTTTATTGAGTCACAAATTCCACAATTTGAGGATTGGGCAGAAATAGAGGCTGGGGAGGAATTCAACCATTTCCAGTTATCCAGTAAAGGTTGGGTGCTGAAAGCTTCGAAAATGTGGTGAGAAGGAATCGATTTTTTGAAATAAAAATTGGTTGGAAGAGTGGAAATCGGAAATACCCGGAAGATGATTCTGTTTTTTTAAGAAAATAGGAATTCGGTAGATTTTTGGAAAATTGTTGAGGAGGATCTTGGATGGACTTTTGTTTATAATCCCTCCAAGTAAGGATGTTACTGTTACCAAGTTCTTAAACTTAAGACTATGAAAACTCAATTCATCATATATCCAGCTTTGGTTGGAATGCTCTGCATCGCCTGCGGTGAAAGTGAAAAAGATTCCTATACTGATGCCATGCAAGATGAGGTGGCGACCAAAGGACCTTCTGATGGGGACGAGACTACCATGAATGATCTTGAAGACCCAAAGCCCCTTGGTCAGCATGAGTTGGTTGACACACTTCAGTTGCCTGATCCGGTGATCCTCATTTTACAAAAGGATCCTGCTACCTCGCTTGACAAGATCAAAAATGTGAGGGAATACTCCGAAGACGGGACTACCTACTATGAAATCACCTTTGCCAATCCGGTAAAGGAAAAACAGGTCGTCACCTATGATAATCTGGGTAAAATCAAAAGCCCGGATTTGGAGAAACCTAAAAACTAGGTTTGATTATCTCTTTTAAGAAAATTTTTGAAAACTAAACCAATATAATTATGGACTCAATCAATGAACAGCAAATAGAATCCACGAAAAAGGATCTCAGTGGTATCGAAGCGGTGGAAAAAATCCGTTCGCTCATCGATAAATCCGGTTCCTGCTTTTTTGTCACCCATGTGGATTTCAATGCCTCACATAAATCCAGACCCATGTCTGTCCAAAAAACAGACGAAGCGGGCCATGTCTGGTTTCTCAGTGCCAAAGACAGCGTCAAGAATATGGAACTGGCACAGGACAAAAACGTCACCTTGTATTTTCAAGGATCCTCTTATTCGGATTTTCTAGAACTCAATGGACATGCATATGTCAGTTACGATAAGCAAAAGATCGAGGAACTTTGGGATCCGACCATTAAAGCCTGGTTTACTGAGGGAGTTGATGATCCGAGGATTTCAGTGATCGAGTTTATTCCTGAAATGGGGTACTATTGGGATAATAAGCATGGCAACGCTGTAGCTGGAATAAAAGTCCTGATCAGCGCCATTTCCGGGAAAACAATGGATGATTCTATTGAGGGAAACCTGACTTTATAAGAATCGGGTATTGAAGATGAAAGTGTAGCCCTGGCAATGGGCTGCACTTTTTTTATGCAAATCCGGCTGGTTTTCTATTGAAAGTTTACTTTGAAGAATTCAACTGAAACGATGGGACTTTTCTATCTCTTTCACTTCATAAATGCCGAGGTTGAGTCCTCTGGATATAAGCCGAATAGTCCCAAAGAAACTGTAGAAGGTACAATTCTAAAATTGCCTTAGGATGACCGATGTTTTAGCCAGACTTTTCTATGCCTGGATTACATTTTAGAAATGGTTTTTCAGTGAAAATGTGTTCTAAATAAGACAGCCTGAAGACTGGAGAAATCAATTCAAATTACGGCCCGCGGAATAATAGAGCGTCCCACTTTCTGTTGTGTAGGTCATATCAATTTGGGCTACTCTAGTTCCTCGGGTAAAGCTCGATGAGTTTTTTCCCCAATTTTGGAACGTTCCGCTTTTCCAAATAATACTGCCAGTTTCCGGGTTGTAGGAATACTTGCCGCTTACCCCATTATAAGAGTATGTTCCATTGGCATTAAGTACAAAAAAACCTTTTTTGGCCGGTGAGACACCCAAGCCCAAAGTCAATACATATTCCCCGTAAACGAGTTTTCCTCCGGCTTTGGAGAGGGGGGTATAGGCAGTTGTTTGGCCGGTAACTGGGCGGATTCCATTGTAGAAATAATTGCCGCTGCGATTGGCATCCTGAAAAACGAAATCAACCGAAGCATAAACGCTTTTACCCTCTCCATCTACTTTAGTAACGACTCCGGGCCACCAACCTCCACCATAGGTCACTTCAACTTTGTCACCTACTTTATATTGGTTGATGCCCTGTACAGGAAGTGTTGTTCCGACGGCCGTTTCATTTGGGAGTTTTGGATTTTCTGGAAGCTCTTCTGTTTTGGGAGTCGGAGGGTTGTTTGAGACTTGGGTCAAATCGGGTACACCACTTTTTAACCCCGGATTTAATTGGACTGACGTTTCAAAATACTTTTGAGCCGCCTCGGAATCATTTAAACCCATACTCACACAACCCATGAAGTAATTTGCAAAGGCATTGTCTTTATTCTTTTTCAAAAGTTCAAGGAAACTCCAGGAGGCGGAGGAATAGTTTCCGTTTTTAAGATAACCCAATCCATATTCCATAGTGCTGCCTTCACTCAGAAATGATTTATCGGGAGAAGTAGCATTCCAAATTTGTTCTCCCTGTTGGACCGCGAGATTGATTTTTTCAGATTGGCTTTGGGCAAACGATGAGTATGCAAAAGAGAAAATGACAACAAGAGTGACTAATAGGATTTTCGGAATATTCATAAATTCAACTTGATGAGTTCTTAAACACTGCATGTTCGGATATTCTTAGGGATAAATTGTACTTGTACTAAATAATAAGATACAATTCTTTTTGAGTCATATAAAAATGGAACAGCGGGATAGTTAAGAATGGATCTCGGTCCGAACCTCCAAATATTGCTGGCTGTAGGCATCATCTTTGATTTCCCCGACGCCCTTAAAGTAAATAAATCCAGCTGCTGGAGGTTTTTGACTTCGAAAACTTATCATTGGATTTGAAGCCCAAGGATAGGGTTTCCGACCATGAAGTAATCATGCCCGACAGCAATCTAAGAAGTCGAAATTGGTCCTACACTTTAATCCAAACTGCTTTTGAAACTTTCTGCCTGATTGGTGTTTCCCTTTCCCGGGTTTGCAGTAAGGAGGGTTAAATTCAAAATTGATTGTGAAATGAGGTGGGTTTTCAAAAAACTCAATGTGGGAATGGTCTTGTGACTTCCTGGAGAAGGGGATGTCAAGAATCAATTACAAATGGGAATAAAGGTAACGGCGTAGCCTCAAAACTGCTCTTCCGTAAATGTCCAATCTAGAACAGCTGGGCTCGAAATTCAAATTCCCCGGCTGTGGACTGTTGTCTGTGAACTACTTTAATTTCCCCCCACCGGCAATTCCACCTCTTCTCCCCAGATGTATTTATTGAACCACTGCCAATTGTGCCAAGTGGCCGCTAGCCGTTCTTTGGGTTTGGTGATGCCGTGGCCAAAACCTTTATAGACAATCAATTCTGCTGGTACATTTTTGTCACGCAAGCCTTGTAATAACTCATATGCATTGGGAATGGGAACACGCCTGTCGAGCTCGCCATGCTGGATGAGCGTCGGTGTTTTGGCTTGGTTGATATAGGTCATCGGTGAAGTCTTGCGGTAGATTTCTTCATCATCCCAAGGGGTAGCTTTCAGGTAATGCCGGGTAAATGGATGAATGTCTGTGTTGACATAATAAGTCATCCAGTTGGAAATGCCTGCGCCGACAGAAGTGGCCTGGAACACATCGGAACTGGTGGTTAGAAATGCGGAAATATAACCTCCCTGACTCCAGCCCATGCTGCCTATTTTATCGGTGTCGATCATCCCCAATGAATCGAGGTATTCAATTCCAGAAAGCACATCCCAAGCATCACCTACACCGAGGTTCTTCACATTCAGAGAGCGGAAAGCTTCCCCATAACCCGCCGAACCCCGATAGTTAGGTCTCAGGACGAGTGCTCCCTTATCCAGCCATTGCAAGATAGGATAGACATAACCGGGGACAGGTTGAGGGGTATCTATGCCGGTTGGGCCACCGTGAATGACCACCAGAAGGGGATATTTTTTGGAGGGATCGTAATTTTTCGGTTTGTGCAAAACGCCTTCGATCACTGCGCCGTCCTTGCTTTTCCAAGTGATGACTTCACTCTCGGCAGTTTTCCAGTTGGCTATTTGGTCTGACATTGCGGTAAGTTGTTTTGGTGACGGAGCATTTGTTGCCAAAAGGAAAATCTCATTCAATTGCTCGTCATTTCGGGCATTGATTGCAAAATGATCCCCGCTTTTTGAAAACGAAATGCCAAAGATCTGATCGGGTGAGTTTAAGAAAGTGGAAGCCTCTCCGGTTTCCGGATTGATCTTAAACATGGGCCTTTTGGTTTTGTTCCATGCTGAGAAGTAAATGCCCGAGTTGTTCCAAATCACCCCTCCAATCTGTTCATCAAAATCTTTTGCAATTTGACGCTTTTGTTTCGTCGCAATGGAGATAGTAAACAGCTTGTTATTGGTGTAGAAATAGGAGAGAGAATCCGATAAGTTGGTGGAAAATACCAATTCTTTTGAATCGGGAGACCAAGCCTGCAGGTAGTCTCCATTTGGATTGGAGGCAAGCAGAGTGGTTTCTTTTGCAGAAAAATCCAGAACAGAAATCCGTGATTTGCTTCTCGTGTTGATCAATGGATCGGGCTGATGATTGAAGGCGACCTTTGAACCATCAGGGGAAACTAAAAAAGCGGTTACCGTAAACTTTCCTTCCGTCAACCTTTTGGCTTTTGCCCACTCAATGCAACCGGCTTTTACTTTCAGGGAATCCGCAGTTTCATAGCAGGGCATTTCGGTAGGCAAGGGACGGTCTGGATCAAAGTCAATTTCCCATAGATGGGAGAGGGTGAAGTCCTTATCATCAGTTTCAAAAGCACCATACCGCTTTTCGATTTCCTTTTTATCCTGCTTCTCCGCTTTCAGAAAAATCAGCTTGGTTCCGTCAGGATGCCATTCAAATCCTTCTATACTTTCATCTTCCTGGGTCACGGGTCTGGCTTCGCCTCCATCGGTATAGACCACATGAATCTGGCTTTTGCTTCCCCGGTCAGCCATAAAAGCAATCCACTTTCCGTCAGGAGACCAGACGGGATTGGTGCTATTTCCTTTCAGAGTATTGGTCAACTGAAAAGGGGCTTGACCGTTTTTCGATAACCAAATCTCCGTGTCATAGCGATTTTCGGTCCAGTCTGTTGCCTGTATGGTATAGGCCACGTGCTTTCCGTCCGGAGAAATTGCCACAGATCCGGCACTGCGCAGGGATATGACCTGCTCCATCGTAGG
>DATIAI010000551.1:0-5488 GCA_035458065.1 Algoriphagus sp.
TTTTGGGAAAATAGGTAAAAATTGAAGATGCTAGGATAAGTGTCTGAATTTCGGGTGTTTTTGGGCTGAATATTCTGCAAAAAGTTTTACCCCGATTTTGCAGTTGTTTCTAGAACTGAGGATCCTGGGCCAATCTGAACCGGAATAAAATCCGGGTTGATTCCAAATTTCTCCCGGTATGCTGTACCAAGATGGTTTTCAAAGTTTGCGATTTCGGAAGTCTTCACCAAGTTTAGGGTACAGCCTCCAAAGCCACCGCCCATCATTCGTGATCCAAGGACACCATCGATTTCCCAGGATGTTTCAGCCAAGAAATCCAACTCCACACAGCTCACCTCATAATCTTTGCTCAAACTCTCATGGGAGGCTTTCAATAATTTGCCAAAAGATTGCAAATCGCCTGTTTTTAATGCCTTCCCAGCCAAGTGAACTCTGGCAATTTCCGTGATCAGATGTTTTGCCTTAGGAAACAGCTCACTAGGCAAAAGGTTTTCCACTTTGCCCAAATCCTCCACTGGAATGTCCCGTAGGGTTTTAATCCCAGGAAAATTTGGTGAAAGTATCCTCACACTTTCTTCGCAGGCTTCTCTTCGCTTATTATATGCGGTGTCAGCCAGGGAATGTTTCACTTTGGAATTAACCAGAATCAAAGAATAATCTCCAAACTCTGCGGGAACTTCCTCATGGGTGTTACTCCGGCAGTCGAGCAAAAGTGCTTTTCCCTCAACTCCAAATGCGGAGGCGTATTGATCCATAATCCCGCATTTTACTCCTGCAAACAGGTGCTCAGATTTTTGGCCGTAAAGTGCGATTGATTTTTTAGGAACCTGAAATCCAAAGAGTCCGGAAATGGCCGTTCCGATCGCCACCGAAAGTGCAGCGGAGGAGGACAGCCCCGATCCTACAGGTATATTTCCTCCGATGACCATATCAAATCCTGTAATTGGGTAACCGGCCTGTTTCAGCAAAGCTACCATTCCCATGGCATATGTGGCCCAATGTCCTTTTTTTGGAGAAAAAGCCTCTAGATCAAAAGTAAATTCCTGCTCAAAATCCAGAGAATAAAGACGACAAATGGAAAGCTCATTTTTTTGAATTGCAACCCAGATTCCCTGCTTCACCGCAGCAGGAAAGACAAATCCCTCCTGATAATCGGTATGTTCACCGATCAGGTTGATTCGACCGGGGGCGAAAGCAATTAGAGGTTTGGTTGAGAAGTGGGTTTGGAAGGTTTGAGAGAGGGTAGCGAGCATCGGGATGGTTTTTAAGTTATCAGTTATTAGTTATTAGTCAGGAACAAGCGGATGACCAATAATAAACAACTCTATAACCAATTACTTTTTTGCCTCAAAATGCTGAGAGGACTTTCTAGGAACTAAGGTAGTCTCCAAAACAATAGAAATTGGATCTTCTGAGGCAATACCATCCAACTGATCCAGAAGGTGACTTACTGCCAATTTCCCCATTTCATAACCCGGCTGGGAGACTGTGGTAAGCGGGGGCTCCACCACTGCGGAGGTTGGATTGTTGGTAAATCCTGCCAAAGCCATGTCTTCCGGGATTTTTATGCCAGTGGATTTCCATTGTGTCAATACATCCACAGCCACAGGATCAATCATGCAAAAAACTGCATCGGGCCTTGGTCGCATTTCGACTATTTCTTTGGCTACTTTAATATTTCCTTCTGTAGTTAGGTCTGTGAATTTGATCAGGGAATTGTCCTGATGAACACCGAATTCTGTCAGGGCATTTAAATAGCCTTCTTTTCTTTTTTTGGAAATGTAGAGATCCTCCGGGCCGGAAACATAGACAATACGTCTGTTGCCACCTTCGAGTAAATGCTTGACGACTTGATAAGCTCCTCCCGCATCATTGAAGGTCACTTTTGATACAGGAATTTCTTCGTGCACTCTGTCAAACAGTACAAAATTTATTTCCCGGTCATAGAGTTCATAGAGATGCTCGTACTGGTTGGTTTCCCGACTGAGAGAAATGAGGAGCCCATCCACCTGACTGGAAACCAAAGCCCGAATATTGGCTTTTTCCTGCTCGAGGGATTCGTTGGACTGGCAGATCATGACGTTATAGCCGCGTTTATTGGCTGTGTCCTGAATGCCGCTGATGCAGGATGCAAAAAAATGTGATGTAATTTCCGGAACAATTACCCCTAGAGTTTTGGATCTACTGATCCGGAGACTTTGGGCGAGGAGATTGGGTTGATAATTCATCTCCTTAGCCATCTCTACGATCTTCCGCTTTGTTTCAGGATGAAGTTCCGGTGAGTCCTTTAATGCTCTGGAAATAGTAGAAACGGACACGCCAAGTTTTTTGGCGATTTCCTTCATCGTAATCTGATGACCTTTTTTCATGGTTATGCTTATCCTGTTCTAAAGCCTGCAAACGTATGCACTTGCCCAAATTGCAAAATACTTTAGAATTATTCCTATTCCTGATAAACTGTAAATAAAACAGTTTCACCAACCGCCCGCAAAGTCCGTGGATCGATCAGCTCCATGTTGTCGTTGTGGGTGTGATGATAGTGACTGAAACCGAAGTCCGGTGAAAACTCGATAATGTCAATCATCGGGATGCCCGCATTGGCATTGACAAAGGCATGATCGTCGATGATTTCAGGTGCGTCTTTTTGGATGAAAAAGTCGGAAAATCCAAGGCTGGAGGCATTTGTCCAAACTTTTGAAACGATCCCGCTGGCATATTGTCTGGAATACCCTTCCCGGTAGAATTTGGCGTTTTTCCCTCCCACCATATCCACCAAAATTCCGTAATAGGCCGAGTAATTTGGAATGTGCTTGTTTTTGGACCAATACTGCGAGCCATGGCACCACCAAATTGCCTGAGCGTTATTTCTGATTTGGGCTTTTTCGGGTTCCCCGTCATCTTCTCCATCGAAGAAAATGATGTCAATTCCTACATCAGGCTTGAGCTCCTGAGAGCCTATTGTTCTAGCGACCTCCAGCAAAACTCCCACTCCGGATCCACCGTCATTTGCTCCGTCGATTGGTTCCTTGAGCCGCTCGGTGTCTTTGTCTGCTATTCTACGAGTATCCCAATGAGCCGCCAAAAGTACTCGTTTGGTTGCTTGGGGATTGTAGGATGCGATGATGTTGCTCAGATCCCAAGTCAAACCATCGTAGGTTTTTGCCTGAAATCCCTGGGTTTGAACACTCCACCCGTAGCTTTCCAACTTTGAAATCATCCAGGCTTGGGTGTCAGAGTGGCCTTTGGTTCCGGGGACACGTGGACCAAAATCCACCTGCTTTTGAATAAAGGCATAAGCAGAATCCGCGTTGAAAGTTGGATAAGGCTTGGTAATTACCTCTTCTAAGACTGTTTCGGTGGCTTTTTCCCCAGAACAAGCCCAGGCAAAAATCAGCAGCCCGACCAGCCAAAATCTATTCTTCATACGCCCAATCAATTTTTTCTTTCATGTCTTTGACTACAAAGCCCATTTCCTTTAGTCCAGCCCGGATTTCGTCCACTTTTGCGTAATCACGGGCAGTTTTGGCCTCGGCATAGAGTTTCAGCAGCAAGTCCAACATGGAATTTTGTACATCACTTTTCTCCTCTATCAATCCCAAGATATCCACCACAAAGGTGATGTAGGTGTCTTTCAACTTGGAAAATACCTCTTCTCCCAATGCTGCTGATTGAAGCTGTCCGGTGAAAATGGAGTTGATTTTTTTCAATAAATTAAATAAATGACCGATCGCCTGAGCAGTATTGAAATCATCATCCATCGCGCGGTATGCGGAATTGATGCTTTGCTCGATTTGTTTGACTTGCTCCCCATCGATGGCTATTTCTGCATTTGGTATAAATTCCAAAGCTTTGGCAATTCTCAGCCCGTTGATGATTTTTTTGTAGCCTTTTTGCGCAGCTTTCAGAGCCTCATTGGAGAAGTCTAAAGTCGAGCGATAATGCGCCGTCAACATAAAGTATCGGATAGTCATCGGACTGTAGGCTTGCTCCAGCAGTTTGTGATTTCCGGTGAAAAGCTCCTGCAGATTGATGAAATTACCCAATGACTTGCCCATCTTCTGTCCGTTGATGGTGATCATGTTGTTGTGCATCCAATATTTGGCCGGATCGTGGTGATTGCAGGCATTGCCTTGGGCTATCTCTGCCTCGTGGTGGGGGAAAAGCAGATCCATTCCACCGCCGTGGATGTCAAACTGGGTTCCCAAATATTTGGAACTCATGGCCGTACACTCCACGTGCCAGCCCGGGAAACCCATACCCCATGGTGAATCCCATTTCATCAGATGCTCTGCAGAAGCATTTTTCCAAAGGGCAAAATCTGCCGCATTTCGTTTTTCTTCCTGTCCGTCCAACGCTCGACTGCCGCTCATCAGATCATCCAATACACGACCAGAGAGCTTTCCGTAATTATAGGTTTCGTTGTATTTGAGCACATCGAAGTACACCGAACCATCCACCACATAGGCAAGTCCTTCCTTCAATATCGCCTCAGTCAATGCAATCTGCTCAGGAATATGGCCGGTTGCGCGAGGCTCAATACTCGGTTTCCAGGTGTTGAGCAAAGCCATGTCACGATGGTAAGTATCCGTGTATTGCTGGGCTACTTCCATGGGTTCGAGCTGCTCCAGCTTTGCTTTTTTCGCAATCTTGTCTTCTCCTTCATCAGCATCTCCCTGAAGGTGACCCACATCGGTGATGTTTCGGACATAACGGACGCGGTAACCCAAGTGAGTCAGGTAGCGATTGACCGTATCAAAAGTGACAGCAGGACGGCCGTGACCGAGGTGAGCGTCTCCATAGACTGTCGGGCCGCAAACATACATCCCCACAAAGGGCGGACTGATGGGCTCGAAATCTTCCTTCTGGCGGGAAAGGGTGTTGTATAGCTTGAGTTGATGCGATTTCATGATAAGAATCAAGACACTAGAATCAAGAACCTAGAACTGGAAAAAGCCTGTTTGGGTTCGGACTGCAAAATAGGGGATTCGGGCGGGGAAATGAAAGAGAAGCATCGATTAGGTTCTGCACGGAAATTTTATCTTTGAAGACTTACCCCTAACCTAAGTTGATTTTTATGATAAAAGTAGTTCGCAGCTTTCACCGATTGTTCTCTTTCGCGTTTTTGTTGGCCTTTGTTTTTTGTTGTTCCCAGCACGGTAAAGTCGAAATCATCCAAGAACAAGTCATTCCAGGCGAGTTGCCCGACCCGACTCTAATTGAGGTGGATGGAGTCTATTATGCCAGCGGTTCTTCCAATGCTTGGGGTCCATACTACCCGATTTATCAGTCTACAAATCTGAAGAACTGGACTTTTGTGGATTATGTATTTCTGGAAAAGCCCGAATGGACAATCAACAGCTTTTGGGCGCCGGAGCTTTTTTACAAGGACGGAACATACTATTGCTATTATACCGCGAGACGGAAAGACGGAATTTCCTGTATTGGCGTGGCTTCCACCAAAGATTTGAAACAAGGTTTTCAGGATCAT
>DATIAI010000552.1:0-6506 GCA_035458065.1 Algoriphagus sp.
CCAAATATTTTTTCCCAGAATATCTTCTCTTTTCACTCGGAGAAGTCTCTCTGCCAGATTGTTCCAATAAGTCACTATAAAAGAACGGTCCACCGCAAAAAAACCGTCTCCGATACTTTCCAAAATAGTACTTCTTTCTAAAAGCAGGCTCTTGAGATTCAACTCAGAAAGTTTGCGGTCATGGATATCCTGAAAGCTTCCATAGGCATTCAAAACCCTGCCATTCACTTGAAGAGCCTGCCCGATACACCGAACCCATTTTGAATTGCCTAATCCGGAGACCATTTCCAGCTCGACGTCAAAACCGATCCCGTTTTGAATCATATTTTCCATACAATTCCTGGCGATATCACGTGATTCACCCACAAAAGCTTGATAAACCTGCTCAAGTTCAATTCCATTCAGATCTCCATATTCCAAAATTGCTTTTGTTGTGGACGACCAATAAATCATCACTGGATTTGCAAACAGGTCCAATTCCCAACTTCCGATTTTTGCCATTCTGGCCGATTGCTCGAGAAGGTTTTCAAGGTTTTTCCGGTCAGTTACCTCCATGACCATGGAGTCCCAAACCACTGATCCGTTCGCCTTTTTATTAGGAGCACCCAACCCTTCCAACCATCGGATTTTCCCTTCAGGGGTCAACACCCTCCACTCACAATTCCAGTAATTCAGGGTTTTGGCGGAGTCTTGAATGCTTTTTTGCAAAACTGCCATATCCCCGCCTTCGAATACCTGAGACCATATCCTCGAACTGTCAGCCATGCATTCTTCCGGCGTGAGTCCCCAAATCTGCTTTGATCCCTGGCTGACATAGCGAAGTTCGTCGCTTCCATCCGGCTTTAAGACATATTGAAAAATTACCCCGGGAATGCTGTCGGAGACGCCCTTGAGTCGCTCCTCCATGAGCTTATGCTCGTGAATATCCTGGATAGAGCCAAAAATCCGAATGCATTTATCCCCTACAAATTCTGCTTCGCCGATTGCTCTTACCCAACGCTCATTTCCGTTTGCAGTGATAATCGGGGCCTGAAAATCAAATTTTTCTCCGGTTTCAATTGAACGCCTCACAATAGTTTCAACTTTTTCCCGGTAGTCCTCTCTGTAAAAACTTACTCCCTCTGCTGTCGATGGGACAAAATCAAAAGGTACCTCGTGAATCTCACAGGTGATGGGGGACCAGAATTGCCTGTCTTTGATCAAGTCTAACTCCCAACCACCCACTCTCGAAAGTTTGGAAGCGTTAGCAAGAAGGACTTCCATATTTTTCAACTGCGTGACATCTTTCCCATAGGTGAAAACAAAATTGTTGGTCCCGTATGGCTTGGATGTGCTCCAGGAAATAAATCGATATTCACCTGACTTGGTGCGGTATCGGTTGATAAAGTTGTTGGTAAGGCGGATTCCGCTGACGATGTCTTCAAATTCCTGGAGGGAATCCCGCTCATCATCCGGATGAATGAATTTTTCGAATGGCTGAAAAGTCAATTCCTCTGCCTTGAAACCCAAAAGTTGACAAAATGCGGGGTTCACTTTGGTAAAATACCCATTCGGGGAAAGTATAGCCAAAATATCAGGAGATCCCTCAAAAAACAACTTGAGTTCCTCCTCTTGCAACTTGCGTTGAATTTCCCTTCCCAGAAAATCCCGAAGTGAATCCAATACCTTCAAACTCGCCAGGTCCTTTGCAATTTTTTTCTCGGAGACCATCACCAAAACCCCAAGCATCTCTATGTCACTGCGGATCGGAATACCAACCGCCGTTTTAAGTCCGACTTTTTTTGCGGCTTTTTTCCTCAAAAAATCCGGATGTTCATCAATATCCTCCCACACTTGTACCGATTGGCTGGACCAGACTTTTCCTGGGAGTCCTTTATCAAGAGAAATTCCCGACATTACCTGATAATCAGTATAGAATTCCTCCAGTGAATCTTTCTGAAGATGATAGCCCAGTAGATTAAGTTCTGTATTTTCCTTGCCGGAAAGCCAGATTTCCGCCCCGGAAAACTCCCCAAAGCGACTTAATATTTTCAGAAGATGGTCTAAAATCTGAAGAAGCGAAAGCTCCTCCTTAAACAATCCGGAAATTTTTTCCTGAAGCTCTCTGCCAAGTTGATTCACTTTCAATTCGGTCTGATCCCGAAGGACTCCGATCATTCGCACAGGCACTCCGGACTCATTGCGAATGATGTAAGCCAACTCCTCCACAAAAGCAAAGGAGCCATCCTTTTTTAGAAACCGAAATTGGTTTTGCCATTTATCGGCTTTAGGATCTGAGATAAACTTATTCCATTCCTCAGCTTTTTCCAGATCATCTAAAGGATGCATCAGGCTGGTCCATTTCTTCAGATCAAAGTCATCGGTCAAGTATTCGTGGCCAAAGACCCGGGTTAAACTCTCCCCCCAATGAAACTTGTCCCTCTGGACATCCCAATCAAAAATTGCTTCATTGGTTGACTTATTGACTAACTCGTAGCGCTCATTGTTGAGTCTGATTTTTTCCAAATTATCAAACTGGGCCATCAAAAGGGATACGAGGCGCTGAGCCCGCTCCAAAGCTTGGAGTTCTTTTTCGTCAACTTCCTTGACTGTGGAATAATAATTGGCAATGGTTGCCACTACCTTTCCATCAGAATTCACAATGGGAAAAGACCAGCAGGCTCCAATCCCGAAGGTTTTCGCCAAATCCTGAAATTTTTCCCACCGGGGATCATGAAACACATCTGTGACAAAAACCTTTTCATTGAGAAAAGCAGCCGTACCGCAAGAGCCTTGATTCGGTCCAATTGGCAGGCTCTCGATTCGCTCAATCAGAGCCAAAGGAAGATTGGGTGAAATGTAGTTTCGGAGCTTTCCATCCACTAATTGTAGAATGGAAGCCTTCATTCCGGGAATCAGAGCCTCAAGATGAAGCAGGTAATTTCGATACAGGTCTTTTTCTCTATGCCCCGGAACCAAACTGGATTCAATGAATTCTTTTTCAATTTCCCCGAGTTTTTGGAAAAAGTAGAACCTGCTCATGTCCGTCAAAGCCCCAACTACCCGAATGGGGGTTCCCTGGTCGTCCATCAATTTAAAGGACCTATCTTTGACATAGGCGTAAGATCCGTTTCCTTTCAGAAGCCGGTATTCCCTTGTCCAAATCGCGACCCTCGGATCCTTCATCTTTTTTTGAAAATCCCGGATTGCAAAATCCTGATCTTCGGGATGGATATTATCAAGGATCAGTTGAAAATTTTCCTCGCCATTCTTGATTTTGATTCCAAAAGCCTCCTCGAAAGTCTCACTGAGAAATAAGCTATGAGTTAAAGGATTGTAGTCATAAATACATTCAGAACCGGCTTTGAGCGCAAGTTTAAACCGCTCATTGCTTTGTTCCAAAGCTTTTTGAGATTCGATGAGGGCTGTCACATCCACTGAGTTGATGACAATTCCCTGGATATCCGGATCGTCCAGAAGATTGGTCGCGACACTTTGAACCCACCTCCAACCCTCCCCCTGATGCCGGAATCTAAACGGAGAAGACCGAACCTGCCTCACCTTATAAATGCCGGAATACTCCTTTTGAACCCGGTCCAAATCTTCCGGATGCATAAAATCAAAGGCATTTTTACCGACTAGCTCCTCCACTGTAAATCCCAAATACGCCGTATAGTTCGGACTTAGGTATTGAAAAATTCCATCCTCACTCAGAACCGAGACCAAATCAGCACCTTCCTGAGCAAGTATCCGGTACTTTTTTTCGGCTTTTTTGCGTCTTTCCTCAGCCAAAACTTCCTCCGTCACATCTTTGAAATTATTGATAATTCCCTTGATGACCGGGTCACCCAGCATGTTAGTCAATGTTCCTGAGATGTAGCGCCAGGTCCCGTCGTGATGCCTGACCCGGGAAATGTTGCCCTTGATTGGCTGGCCTGGTTTATCGAGTGATTCCTGAAACCATTTGTCAAAACTCCCCTGGTCATCGGGATGCACCAGCTTTCGTATCGGATCATTTGAGATTTCCTTGGGATCATGACCAAGGATTTTGACAGCGGATTCTGTTTCGAAATGGAGCTTCCCGTCCCTGCTCAATATTGCAATGGCATCTTCACTGTTTTCAAGAAGAATTTTGAACCGTTTTTCCCGGATATAAACTTGCTCATTGGCTACCACTTTATCGGTGGTATCCGTATGGGTTCCCACCATCCAGCGACCGGGATTTTCTCCCGAATCGGAAATAATCTCTCCCCTGTCAAGGATCCAAACCCAATATCCGCTTTTGTGCTTCATCCTGACCTCGCACTGATAAATTGGGAGTTTTCCACTCAGGTAATCCTCCAAGACTCGATTTGAATCTTCGAGATCATGAGGGTGAAGCAACAAGTCTCTTTTCTGCCGGGAAATCAAACCCAATTCCTGTGAAGTATAACCCAGAAGCGATGCCCATTTTTCGCTATACCGAAACTCACCGGTATCAAGACTCCATTCCCATGTCCCCACTTCTGCGGTTTCGATGATCTTGCTAAGTCTAAGTTTCTCCTTTTTAAAAATTTCTCTGGAACGCTCAAGTTCCTGCTTGTTTTTACAGAGTTCGATTAGTTTGATTATTTGTGAGGCAAGCTTTTTTAGGCCAGCACGTTGGGATTCAGCGAACTTTCGGGCTTGTCGATCAAAAACGCATAGCGTGCTGATTGATTCATTTTCTGATGTTTTCAGTGAAATTGCAGCAAAAAATCCCAATTCAGGTTTTTCTAATACTAATGAATGGGAATTGAATCGCTTATCCTTTTGAGTATCCTCGATGACAATAACTTCCCCAGCAGGCAAGTTCGAAAGAAGCTCTTGCAGCTGTGCGGTAAGTTGGTAGGGAAGTTCTAAGCCAAACCCGGATTTTAAAATTTTTTCGCTGCCGATCTGGATCGAAATCAAGGCAAAGGGAGTTTGGCAGAGTTGGGCAGCCAAGGAAGCAATTTCATCAAAATCGCTTTCAGGCATCGCGGAAATCAGCCCGTATGCTATCGATTCCTTCAGCCTATTTGGATCATCAAGGGTGCCCATACCAAAAAAAAAGTCTGGAAAAATTCGGTTTAGGCTATTTGCCTTTTCCGGTTTTTTGAATGATTATATTGAAATATAAGGAAATAAACCATGTTGCAAGGCAAAAACTAAAATTTGAAAAAAGTCCCATTGAGAGTTTTGAATTCCAAAGCTTGAAAAATCAAAAAGAAAAATTTACAACTTGAAATGGATTGCGGGACAATTTTTCCAGATTCCAATTTCAAACTATGAAAAACCTTATTCCAAACCTGATTTCTATATTCTTGGGCTTCACTTTTTGGGGAGCAGGCATGGTTAAGCTTTACGCCGGGCATCAGTTTATCGGATGGATAGGTCCACCTTGGTTGGTGGAGCGGCTTCGGGAATATGAATTGGGACTGTATGCCGAATTTATAGCAGTCTGTCAGATCACTATCGGGTTTATGATGCTGAGTACACGGTATAAATTACTTGGGGGAATTATGCTGGTGCCGATGATTTTGAACATCCTGATGGTAACAGTTTCCATGCATTGGCGTGGAACGCCCTATGTGCTCACGGTGCTCCTACTGATGGACTTATTTCTGCTTTGGCAGTACCGGGACTTTTTTTGGCCATTGGTCAATGAAGGAGAAAATGGCAAAAGACTCAAAACCCGAAGGGATAAATCCCATCAGGGCCACCTTACCTGGCTTGCGGGTTGGGCACTTCAACTGATCTCTGTTCCTGTTTCGTTTCAGTATCTTCCATTAGCCTTTTCACTTGCTGCTTTGGGAGTGATTCTGGCTGTATTAAGTTTCAGAGTAGATTTGGTTTCTATAAAAATTCAGAAAGACAATCTTTAAATTAGACCCAATCAAAACCCAAAACACTATGAAAATCAATCCTTATCTCAATTTTGACGGCAAAGCCGAGGAAGCAATGAATTTTTATCGATCAGTACTCGGAGGTGAGTTTGAGGGCGGTATTAATTATTTTGGAGAAATTCCAGGGATGGAACTTCCTGAAGACGAAAAAAAACGGGTAATGCACGTCGGGCTTACAATCAATGAGCATTCCAGAATAATGGCCAGCGACACCAGTCCGAGCATGGGACATGTCTGGATCAAAGGCAATCACAATATTGTCTCTATCCACCCCGACAGTAAGGAGGATGGTGAGCGGATTTTCAATGGCCTTTCCGAAGGAGGCAAGATCGAAATGCCGTACCAAAAAACCTTTTGGGGAGCCTATTTCGGAAGTTTTGAAGACAAGTATGGAATTGCCTGGATGGTGAATTACGATCTGAAGCCTGGGGAAGAGTAACTTATAGAGGTTAGTATTTAGACGTAAGTATCAAGCGGGAGAAGCAAGAAACGAGAAGCTAGATAAAAGAACGTAGGAAAAGGTCATTCCAAATTGTCTCCGGCGGCTTAAATTCATAGAAAACACTTAGACCAGCAAGAGGGTAGCCAGATAACCAGAGATACCATCTGTGAATATCTTCG
>DATIAI010000553.1:0-2371 GCA_035458065.1 Algoriphagus sp.
GTAAAGCAGCACCAGACAAATGAAGAACACGATGATTTCGGTAGAAATAATGCCAATGCAAAGACCGATTCCTCCCATCTTGGAGGTCAGGAGTGCTGAGACTGCAACCATGTAAACACACATCATCCAACTGGCCTTAAAGAGCAATTCTTTGAGATCCGAGACTAGCATGATGGTAATGTTGCCGATGTTTAGGCAAGCCAGAAAAGGAATAACCGAAAGCAATTGGAGGAACACCACGGATTCTCCAAGTTCTGATTTGGAAAGGACCAGGATAATCCATGGAGCTGTGAAATAGGCTCCACCGGAAATAAATGCCCCAAACAACAAAACCCGGACATAAACGCCTTTTAGAAATCTGTTAAATTTTACTTGATCCTCTTTAAAGAGTTTTGCAGCGTTGGGGAAAATCGCCTGCACGATCAAGGCAGGGAAAAGGCGCAAGACCATGATGACTCTTTCTGCCAAACTGTACATTCCCAAGGTTTCGGCCCCGGAGAAAAAGCTTAGAATAATAAGTCCGCCATTGATCGAGATGAAGCTGGCAAAGCTGCTGAAGAACAATAGAATATTGTCTTTCAGGCTTTTCCAAATCGCTGAAAATTCAGGTCGGTAAAAGCGAATCCCAAGGAATGTATGAATGTAACCTAACAATGTCAGGTTGATCCCCACACCCAAGAATCCAAGCATGAAGTTGACCCATTTACTTTGCTCCGGGGAATGAATGAACAAAACGATCCCCATCAGAAAGAGCAATTTGGAAAAGATGTTGGCGATAGAGACCAGCTTCATTTTTTCCATACCCTGGAAAAACCAAAGCGGAAGGGAAGCCTCGGAAAAAAGCAATAGCAATGAAAACACCAAAATCATTTGGTACTCCTGAAACAGCCGAAATCCAAAAGCGCCAATGAGTATAATCAGGGAAGCGATGCAGGCAAGAAGGAATTTTGCCGAGAAAACATTGGAGACGATATGGGATAAGGCAGTCTTATCCTCACAGTTTGTTGCCACCTCCCTTGGTGCTGTCAGATTATATCCGAAAACCACCAAAATATTAAGCATGACAATCACAGAAAGAGCAAGATTCACTAATCCGAATTGATCTACTCCGATGCTCTGAATCAAGAGTGGCATCGAAATGATGGAAATCAGCACATTGGAAGATTGGATCACTGCCAGAAATAGAAAATTCTGGATTGATTTGTTTCGGATAAAATTCCCGAGCGGGATGAGTAGGTTTAGTTTTTCAAACATGGCAGCTTAGGGCTTAGCTTTCCTGCACATGTTTTTGGTATAATCTGCGGAAATAAAGTCCGAAAAATACCAACAGGCCGGTGATTACTGCACCCAAAACTACACCTTTTACCAATCGGACTTCCGATCGCTTCAGCGGAAGCCGGGGCGAGTCAATTATCTGGATCAGTGGGGAATTATTGCGGTGATTGACTTTTGCGATTTCAAGGTTTTTGACGATTTCCTGATACACAGCACCAGTTGCTTGGACATCGATCTGGCGTTTTCTGCTTTCTACCGTTGCTGAAGTTAGCAAGGGGTTGGCATTAGGTACACGGTCTTGGGCAGAGGCATAAGCACCGATGCTTTCGTCCAAGATGGATCTCACACTATCTGCTTGCGATTGAAGGATGGAGAGGTTTTCACCGGTTTTTTTGGTCTTCGTTTCTAGGTAAAAAGTATTCACTTTTTCAACCAGCTTTTCGTTGAATGCTTTTGCGAAGAGCTCATCTTTCGAAGAAATACTTACCTGAATGATGCTCAATTTACGATCGGGCTTTGCCACGCTGAGTTGGTTTTCCCGAACTAATTTTGACACTTCTTTGACCACAGAATCCTGAGTCACTGTGAAATTTTCTCTGGGGACAGAAAAGTCCAGGGTGGAAAAATCCACCTTTGAGGCCCATTTTTCATCCAATTTCTCAAACTCCACAAAGCGGTCAATCAGTAATTGATTCTCGCTGAAAGGAACCAGCAAAGTCTCACCTAGCATCCGGTCGGAACGATACAGTTCCATAATGTTGTCACCCTGAAAAAGTCCACTTGTACTGCCCAGAGAACCCAGATTTACTCCAACCAAAGAAGCCAAACCGGACATTTGCCCCATACTTCCTCCATCGCCTTCTTCAAGTACAAAAGAGGTTTCGGCATGAAAAACCGGTTTTTTGAAAATAGAAACCAGTGCCCCCAAACCCATTCCTAATACACCCGCGAGAAACAGGATCTTCCATTGGGAAATAAAAAAAACAATCCATTCACCCAGGTTTTGAAAGACCTCTTTGAGCGTGAACTGATTTTCGGAAAAATGCTTTGACTCTGCCATTACCAGTTGATTTGAGACATGACCAATGCCAAAGTT